>JACXUQ010000139.1 GCA_014763835.1 Thiotrichales bacterium | reverse complement strand
CTGCCGAAAACATTGCCAGGAGCCACTGCCGGAAGACGACGCCCACGCCCTGCAAAATCCGCCTGACAAACCGCATCCATAGCCGTTATCAAGCGCAATTTTTAAATTCATCGTGGTGTCATATTTTGCTGCCAAAATAGGCTACAATGAAACGATGACTCAACCGCCGGGCGATCCATTGCAGAATCGCTTTGGCACCAGCCAGGTAACCCGATCATGCTTGAAACCGCGCTAGAAAACCTTGATATTCAAACTTTAGAAGAGATGGTTCCGCAAGAACCGAACTACCCGCGTTACATCAACCGCGAACGCAGTCTGTTGGAGTTTAACCGCCGCGTTTTGGCGCAGGCGCAAAACCCCGCCATTCCGCTATTGGAACGTTTGAAATATCTGTGTATCTCCAGCAGCAATATGGACGAGTTCTTCGAGGTGCGCCTGGCCAGCCTTTACGAACTGAAAAATGATCCGGCCGCGCGCACCAAACCCGACGACATGGTGCCGCAGGAAGCCATCAACATGCTCAGCGCCGTAGCGCACGAGCTGGTGGAAGAACAGTACCACACCCTTAACAACGTGCTGATTCCGGAGTTGCAGAAAGAGAACATCCGCTTTGTGCGCCGCAACCACTGGAACGAACAGCAGCGCGAATGGATTCGCAATTTCTTCGTCGAATCGCTGCATCCGGTTTTAAGCCCGATGGGACTGGACCCGTCACACCCCTTCCCGAAAATCCTCAACAAGAGTTTGAACTTCATTGTTTCGCTGGAAGGCAAAGACGCCTTCGGCCGCTCCAACGGTCTGGCGATTGTGCAGGTGCCGCGCTCGCTGCCGCGCATTATCAAATTGCCGCCCGAAGCGACCGACGGTGAAAACGACTTCATCTTCCTGTCATCCATTCTGCATGCCAACGTCTCCACCCTGTTCCCGGGCATGACCGTGACCGGCTGCTACCAGTTCCGCGTGACGCGCAACACCAACCTGTTTATCGACGAAGAGGAAGTGGACGACATCATGCGCGCGCTGCAGGGCGAACTGAGCGGCCGCCAGTACGGCGGCGCCATCCGCCTGGAGGTGGCCGACAACTGTCCGCGCCACATGGTGGACTACCTGCTGGACCAGTTCAAACTCAACGAGGATGCACTCTATCAGGCCAACGGCCCGGTTAACCTGCACCGTCTGAACGCCGTGCCCGATATGGCCAACCGCCCCGACCTGCTGTTTGCGCCCTTTACCGCCAAACTTTACAAGCAGCCCAAAGCCAATAAAAACGGCTTCCGCCTGTTCAACCGCAAAAAAGGGCCGGAAAACCTGTTTGAGCGCATTCAGCGCAAAGACATCCTGCTGCACCACCCTTACGACTCGTTTGCGCCGGTTATCGAATTCCTGCAGGCGGCGGCAACCGATCCGGACGTGCTGGCGATCCGCATGACACTGTACCGTACCGGCACCAAGTCGGCGATTATCGACGCCTTGGAAAAAGCGGCGCGTAGCGGCAAAGAGGTCACCGCAGTGGTCGAACTGCGTGCCCGGTTTGACGAAGACACCAATATCATTCAGGCCACGCGTCTGCAGGATGCAGGTGCCCATGTGGTTTACGGCGTGGTGGGTTACAAAACCCACGCCAAGATGATTCTGGTGGTGCGCCGCGAAGGCGACAAGTTGCGCCACTACAGTCACTTGGGAACCGGCAACTATCACACCATCACTTCGCGTTTTTATACCGATTTCGGCTTGCTCACCGCCAACTCGGCCATTGGCCGCGACTGCTCCAAAATTTTCCAGCAGCTCACCAGTCTCGGCACTACCGACGGGCTTGAAGTGCTGCTGCAATCGCCGTTTACTCTGTATTCCGGCATGCTCAAACGCATCCGCCGCGAAGCGCAGAATGCGCAAGAGGGCAAACCGGCACGCATTATCGCCAAAATGAACGGCCTGCAGGAGCAGGGCATTATCGACGCTTTGTATGAAGCCTCCCAGGCCGGTGTGCAGATTGACCTGATTATCCGCGGCATGTGCAGCCTGCGCCCCGGCGTACCCGGCCTGTCGGAAAATATCCGCGTCACCAGCATCGTTGGCCGCTTCCTTGAACACCACCGTATCTACTATTTCGAAAACAGCGGTGCCGCGCCGGAGCTCTATTGTTCCAGTGCCGACTGGATGAGCCGCAACCTGCTGTCGCGCGTGGAAACCTGCTTCCCGATTCTGGATGCGGACAACTTCCAGCAGGTCTATACCGAAGGGTTGGCAATCTATCTCGAAGACAATGTCAACGCCTGGGAGCTGCAGGCGGACGGCAGTTACATCCAACGCGCGCTGGGTGAACAGACGCCTTTCTGTGCGCAGCAGTCGCTCATCGAAAAATACAGCAGCACCCCGCTTTAAGCCAAGACCCAAAATTGTTTTATCCCCTTTTCCGAGAAAAGGGGGTAAACTATCGCGGTTTTAGCCAGTTCAAATTCTTTTTGCCCTCTTCGAGGTGACATACCCGACACTCGGGAAGGCCATTTAAGCGTTTACACCATGAATGACACTGTAACACCGACGCCGGCGCTTGATACGCCGCAAAACCTCGACAATACGCTGTATGCGGCGATTGACCTGGGTTCCAACAGTTTTCACATGATTATTGCCCGTGAAGTCCACGGCCAGATGCAGGTGGTCGACAAGCACAAAGAGATGGTGCGCCTGCGCGCCGGTCTGGACGAGGAAGGCAAACTCACCGAAAAGGCCTTTGCGCAGGCGATCGAATGCCTGCAACGCTTCGGCCAACTGATCAACAACATCCCTACGCAAAACGTACGCGCCGTTGGCACCAACACACTGCGCAACGCCAAAAACAGCCGCGAATTCCTCAAAGAGGCGCGCAAGGCCCTCGGCCACAGCATCCAGATTATCGCCGGCCAGGAAGAAGCCCGCCTGATCTATCTGGGTGTAGCCCACGGCCTGCCGAACAACGACGAACAGCGCCTGGTGATGGATATCGGCGGCGGCAGCACCGAATACATTATCGGCAAACACTTTGACCACCACCATCTGACCAGCACCGAAATGGGCTGCGTTAGCGTCACCCAGAGCTATTTCCCGCACGACATCGTCAACAGCATCAATATGCAGCAGGCCATTTCCGCCTGCCGCCAGACGCTGCGCCCGCATCGCGTCAAACTCAAACAGCTCGGCTGGGACATCGCCTTCGGCGCCTCCGGCACGATCAAGTCCATCGGCCAGATTCTGGAGCAGAACGGCTGGTGGGACAACGGCATCACCCTTGGCGGACTTTACCAATTACGTGATGCGCTGATTCTGGCCGGCACGGCCGAGGCGCTGCAACTGGAAGGTTTGAAAGATGATCGCCGTCCGGTGTTATCGGGCGGCCTGGCGGTGCTGATTGCCACCTTTGAAGAACTGGGCATCAAACAGATGCAGGTTTCGGCCAACGCCTTGCGCGAAGGGCTGATTTTTGACACTTTGGGGCGCCTGTTTTCCGAAGACGTGCGCGAAATCAGCGTCAATGCGATGCAGCAATGGATGCGGGTTGACGTGCAGCAGGCCAACCATGTGGCGCAAACCGCGCTGGCGCTCTATAAGCAGGCGCACAACAGCTGGCAGCTGCGCAACAGCGAATACGACTACCGCAAACTGCTCACCTGGGCGGCCAAGCTGCACGAGTGCGGCATTGCTATCAGTTACAAACGCTACCGACATCACAGCGCCTATCTGATCGCGCAGGCGGAAATGGCCGGTTTCGACCAGCAGGAAAAGCAGATGCTGAGCATTATGCTGCTGAATCACCGCGGCAAATTCATTGCCGAGGCCTATGATGTGATCGACACCGAACGCGACAAACTGCTCTATCTGACCGTGCTGTTGCGACTGGCGGTACGCATTCACCGCGGCCGCGATTTCGAGGAAATCGAGCCGACACTCTATATCGAAGACAACAACCAGATCCATCTGGAGTTTGAAGACAACTGGCTCGAACAGCACCCGTTGACGCGTCTGGATTTGGAAGTGGAAGCCAAACGCCTCGAAGCGGCCGGCTTCAAGCTGACATTTGTTTGAAAAATCCGCCCAAAAAACTCAACAGGCCGGGTAGTCATATATTCCACCCGGCCTGTTGAGTTTTGAAACACGGCTTGTTAATCAACTTTAATACACATCCAACTGCAGGCGTCGCGCTTTGCGTAGAGCCTGCCAATAGTCACGAGCCTCTGGCTCACTCATCTCGCCACACTCTCTAAACAATTCGATAAACGCGGCCTCCACGCCTTTGGCGAGCTGCTCCTGGCTGCCGCACAGATAGAGATGCGCCCCCTGCTGCAACCAGTCCCACAGCGCCGTCTGATGCTGGGCGATCTCATGTTGAACATAGTGTTTTTCTGCCTGATCACGCGAAAAAGCCGTGTTTAACAGCAGTTTGCCCTGTGTCTGCCAAGCCTGCAAAAGCTCGCCAAACAGAAAGGAGCAGGCCCGATGGGTTTCACCGAAAAACAGCCAGTT
>JACXUQ010000138.1 GCA_014763835.1 Thiotrichales bacterium | reverse complement strand
TCACATCCTTTTACCATACAACAGCCGCGTCCGTTCAACCAATCAATAAAATTAAACGGCATTGATAGATTCGATGGCATAAACCACTTTCAACGCATGCTTTTCACCGCTGGCCACGGTCACCGCATCTTCCAGCACATTACCGCTCTCCACACAGACGAAATGCGGCCAGTCGTCGGCCGGAATGTCATCAAAGCCTTTAACGATTTCCGCCCCCGGATTCCACACCACAGACGACATTGAATGCGCCTTGTCGATGGTGATGACACGGCCGCCCACCGCATCTTCAACCGTCACCCGGCCTGTCTGGTTTAAAAACACCGAATCCATCGGCGGCTGCAAAGTCAGGGCGCCCGTTTGCGTCACCGCCGGCGCGTTTTCCGCCAGCTTGTCGAGATGGGTTGCGCCTTCCAGGCCTTTGATGACCAGCCCCGCTGCCTGCGTCACCTTGAAATAGGTGTGCAACGCCTCGGTAATGACCAGATCGTGATCGTTCGGATTGGTGGTCGTCAGAGTCAACGCCAAGGTTTCGCCGATCTCCACCTTCAACTGCAAATGGAAACTGTGCGGCCACACCGCCAATGTATTCTCATTCGCCTCGCACGACATCACCACCTCGGTCACGCCGCTTTCCAGATCGCGCACGTCATCCAGATGCCACACCATATTGCGCACAAAACCGTGCGCCGGCTGTCCGGTTTCCGCGCCCTTGCCAAACCACGGCCAGCACACCGGCACCCCACCACGCACCGGTTTTTTGCCGTGATAAACCGCGGTCGGGCTGACCCACAACAACTCTTCGCCACCGTTAGGTCTGTAATTCAACACACAACCGCCGTATGTGGTCAGCAAGGCGTTGGCGAAGTCAAAACTTGCTAATAGCCAGCTATTAGCTGCGTTTTCCGCCACAATCAGCCAATTTTTTCCTCATTTTTCTCTCGCGCCCCACTCGTGCAAAGCTCTCAATTAGGCAAAAAAAAGCCTGTTCAAAAACTGAACAGGCCGGGTATTCAACAGGCTGCGGACACATCCCTCAGCAACGGTATTCGGTTAAGGTGCGCTCCAGCAGCGCGCGCTCATACTGGCCGGTCACATAGGCCTCGCCGATGCGTTTCAGCAACACCAGACGGATGGTGCCGGCCTGCACCTTCTTGTCGCCCGCCATCAGATCCAGATATTTTTCGTTCGGCATCGCCTCTACGCCCGGCGGGCACACCGGCAACTTGGCGCGCTCGAAAATCGCCTGAATACGGGCAAAATCGGCGTCATCGATATGGCCCATCAGTTTGGACATATAGGCCGCCTGCATGGTGCCGGCACTCACGCCCTCGCCGTGCAGCCATACGCCGTAGCCCATGCCCGCTTCAATCGCGTGGCCAAAGGTATGGCCGAGATTGAACAGCGCGCGCATATCGGCCTCTTTTTCATCCAAGGCAACAATACGCGCCTTATTGGCACAAGAGCGCTCGATCGCCTCGGCCAGAAACACCGAATCGCGCGCCAGCAGTTTTTCCAGGTTGGCTTCCAGCCACTCGAAAAACGGCAAGTCGCCGATCAGGCCGTATTTGATCACCTCCGCCAAACCGGCAGAAAGTTCACGGTCTTCCAAAGTATTCAGCGTTTTGGTGTCGATAATGACGCATTGCGGCTGGTGGAAAGCGCCGATCATGTTTTTACCCAGTGGATGATTCACGCCCGTCTTGCCGCCTACCGACGAGTCGACCTGCGCCAGCAGAGTGGTCGGAATCTGGATAAAGTTTACGCCACGCTGAAACGCCGCCGCCGCAAAGCCTGTCATATCGCCGATCACACCGCCGCCCAAGGCGACCAAGGTGCATTTGCGGTCGAAGTGTTTGCCGATCAGGGCGTCGAATACCTGATTCAAGACTTCCAGATTTTTGTACTGTTCGCCGTCCGGCAATACTACCGACTCCACCTGAAAATCGGCAAACGCCCGTTTGCACTGTTCAAGATACAACGGCGCCACGGTGGTATTGGTGACAATCAGCACCTGCGTGCCTTTGACGTAAGGCTTGACCAACTCGGCCTTGCCCAACAGATCTTCGCCAATAAAAATCGGGTAACTTCTTTCACCCAAATCAACCGTTAATGTTTTCACGCCTTGCTCTCTAATTTTTATCAATTTAAATAATTTGCTCTTCCAGCAACTGATCCACAATCGTTTTAACCACGCGGTGCACCGGCACCTGCTGGGTCTCGATCACCAGATCGGCCATCTCCAGATACCAGGGTTCACGTTTGACCATGAGATTGCGCAGTACCTCTTCCGCATTGCCGTGCTGCAGCAACGGACGATTACGGTCGTGCTTGGTGCGCTGAATCAAGGATTCCACCGGCGATTTCAGATAAACTACAAAACCTCGCGTGCGCAGATGCTTGCGATTGATCTCGCGCTCCACCGCGCCGCCGCCGGTGGCCAGCACGATTTGCGGGCGCTGCGACAGTTCATCAATCATCGACTCTTCGCGGTCGCGGAATCCGGCTTCGCCTTCGATGTCGAAAATCATCGGAATCGTGGCACCAGTGCGCGCCTCAATCTCGTGATCGCTGTCCACGAAATCGTATTGCAAACGCTCCGCCAGAGCGCGACCTACCGTCGACTTTCCGGCGCCCATCGGGCCAATTAAAAAGATACTTTCTTTATGCATCCAAACATTGTAATGGATTTGTTATAGACCGACCATCCCCGCCCCGCCATTTAAAGAGGTGAAAATCCGATTATTTTTATTGCGATATGCAAGGCCAATCGTTTGCCGAAGTTTCCGCGCGTGAAATTTCTCTGCTAAAATAGCCCACTACTTTTATTTTTACGCGGCGCTGCCTATCCGCGCTTTATGCTTTCTGTGGAGAAGTTGTTATCTATGAGTGGCTCACTTTATATTGTTTCCGCCCCATCCGGTGCCGGCAAAACCTCATTGGTCGGCAAATTGATCGAGCTGGACAGCCACATCAAGGTTTCGGTTTCCTCGACCACACGCCCGATGCGTCCCGGCGAAGAGAACGGCGTCAACTACCACTTCCTGAGCATCGAACAGTTCAAGCAGAAAATCAGCGAAGGCGACTTTCTGGAACACGCCCAGGTATTCGACAACTTCTACGGCACCTCGCGCAGCACGGTCGAAGAGCAGCTTAAAGCCGGAAAAGATGTGATTCTGGAAATCGACTGGCAGGGCGCGCAGCAAGTGCGTAAACTGATTCCCGAAGCGATCTCGATTTTTATCCTGCCGCCATCACTGGAAGAGTTGAGCCGCCGCCTGAACAACCGCGGCACCGACAGCGAAGAGGTCATCGCCCGCCGTATGCGCGACGCGGTCAGCGAAATGTCACATTATGACGAGTTCGACTATATCGTCATCAACAACCATTTCGATACGGCGCTGAAACAGTTACACAGTATTTTTCTGGCAGGCCGCCTCAGCAAGGCGCGCCAAGTCACCCAACACAAGAACCTGATTGACGCTTTACTGCAAGACGTATAAAGCACGACTGACGACCAAGGAGTCACCGCCATGCCCGGCTTTGAGATTTTTGACGAATCCGAAAAACAACAGATCAACGAAGTCATGGAACAGGGCTTCACCTTCCGCTACAACTTTGACGGCATGCGCAACGGCGTGTGGAAAGCGCGCGAACTGGAAGGCATGATCTGTGACACCCTGAACGTCAAACACGCCCATCTGGTCTCCAGCGGCACGGCGGCCCTAACGACTGCCTTGGCAGCCGCCGGCATCGGCGCCGGTGACGAAGTCATCGTCCCCCCATTCACTTTCGTTGCCAGCGTTGAAGCGATTGTCTTGGCCGGCGCTATTCCGGTGTTTGCCGAAATCGACGAAACCCTGACGCTGTCGCCGGAGGGCATCAAAGCGGTCATTACGCCACGCACCAAAGCGGTCAACTTCGTCCATATGTGCGGTTCCATGGGACACATGGACGAAATCAAGGCGATCTGCGACGAGCACAACCTGATTCTGCTGGAAGACGCCTGCCAAGCCACCGGCGCCACCTATAAAGGCCAATCGCTCGGTACCATCGGCCAGGTCGGTACGCTGTCGTTCGATTCGGTCAAAACCATCTCCTGCGGCGAAGGCGGAGCGGTGTTGACCAATGACGAAACCGTCTACAACAACGCCCATATGTATTCCGACCACGGTCACGACCATATCGGCATGGACCGCGGCGCAGAAGGCCACCCGATTATGGGGGCTAACTATCGCATCTCCGAGATGAACGCCGCTGTCGGTGTGGCGCAGTGGAAAAAGCTAGACCGCATTCTCGACATCCAGCGCCGCAATAAAAAAGCGCTTAAAGACGCCCTGTCGCAATATTCCGAAGTCAGCTTCCGTGTCCTGCCGGACGCCGAGGGCGACAACGCCGGTTTCCTGAGTTTCTTCCTGCCAACCGAAGAGCGCGCCCGCGAAGTGGTCAAAGCACTGGGCGAACAGAAGGTGCCCGGCGTATTCTACTGGTACGGCAACAACTGGCACTATTTCAAAAACTGGACGCACATCCAGCAGATGAAAGGGCCGGCCAAACTGCCGATCGAACTGATTGCCGACCGTCCGGACTACACCCAGGTGAAGACACCCAAATCGGACGCCATTATGAGCCGCACCCTCTCCATGCTCATTAATCTGAGCTGGTCGGAAGCCGATATTCAACAGCGCATCGACGCTTTTGCCAACGTATTCAAAAAATAGGTCAAAACAGGTTTGCCATGAAATTCCGTAACTTTAAAACTGTTCCCAAAATGATCTTCGGCCGCGGCTCTTTCGAGCAACTGGACGAAGTACTGGCTGCCGAGCGTAAAAACGCCGACGATTTCGTGGTCTTTGCCGTTGACCATGTGCATAAGGGTCGTCCTCTACAAGCGCGCATTCCGATGCAACCGCAGGACATGATTGTCTGGGTGGACACCACCGACGAACCGAAAACCACTTACGTCGACCAACTGACGGCCGAAGTGAAAACTTTCGGCAAGGGCAGAAATCCGGTCAGTGTCGTTGGCCTGGGCGGCGGTTCAACACTGGATATGGCCAAGGCGATCTCGCTGATGCTGACGAATGAAGGCGGCTCGGCCAGCTACCAGGGTTGGGATTTGATTAAAAATCCAGCCGTGCATCATGTGGGCATCCCGACACTTTCCGGCACAGGTGCCGAGGCGTCGCGTACCACCGTATTGACTGGTCCTGACAAAAAACTCGGCATGAACTCCGACTACACCGTATTCGACCAGATCATTATGGATGCCGACCTATTGGCCGGCGTACCCAAAGACCAGTGGTTCTATACCGGTATGGATTGTTACATCCACAATATCGAAGCACTGAACGGCACCTACATCAACGAATTCGCACGTGCTTTCGGCGAAAAGTC
>JACXUQ010000137.1 GCA_014763835.1 Thiotrichales bacterium | reverse complement strand
TATGTCGCCAAACAGGCCAGCGGCAAGCGCTTGCTAAACCTGTTCTGTTATACCGCCACGGCCACGGCGGAAGCGGCGGTCGCCGGTGCCAAAAGCAGCTTGAGTGTGGATATGTCGAAGACCTATCTGTATTGGGCCAAGCACAATTTTATGAATAACCGTATCGACGAACAGCAGCACCGTCTGCATCAGGCGGATGTGTTGAATTGGTTGCAAACCGCGTGGAAAGGTCACAAAGAGCAGTTTGACGTGATCTTCCTTGATCCGCCGTCGTTTTCCACTTCCAAACGGATGGAAGGCACGCTCGACATTCAGCGCGATCATGTAGAACTGATCGAGCAGACTTTGCGGTTGTTGAAGCCGGGCGGAGAGCTGGTCTTTTCCAATAACCTGCGCAAGTTTAAGTTGGATGAAGCCGGATTGCAGCGGGTCTATGAAGGCTTGCAGATTACCAATCTGACGCGCCAGACCATGCCCAAGGATTTTGAGCGCAACGACAAAATTCATCAGGTCTGGTCGATCATCAAGGCTTGAGTGAGACCACTTCGCGGCCACTAATTTGCCTACACTTGAGGCAGATTAACTCGCGCAACGGTTTTTTGCTTTATGCTTGCTGGCCTGAACAATATGGATGCTGACAATGGAACAGAAAATACAGTTTGATGAAGCCCTGATCAAGCGCTACAACCAGACCGGGCCGCGTTATACCTCTTATCCGACGGCGCTGCAGTTTGATGAAGCGTTCGGCATAGATGATTACGCAGCAGCCGCGGCGCGCAGCAATGCGAGCGGGCTACGACGACGATTCCGGCGAATATTCCATTGAAATCGACCCGCGCGAAGCCAACCGCGAATCGGTCAAACTGTTACGTCAACTCGGTTTCAACCGCATGAGCCTCGGTGTGCAGGATTTTGACGAGCAGGTGCAGAAAGCCGTCAACCGCATCCAGACGCAGGCGCAGACCTTCGAGGTGCTGGAGGGCGCGCGTGAAGCCGGGTTTATGTCGGTGAATGTCGACCTGATCTATGGCCTGCCATTCCAAACGGAGAAAGGGTTTATCAAAACCCTGGATCGCGTATTGGAGGCGGAACCGGACCGTTTCTCGATTTTCAATTACGCGCACATGCCGGCTCTGTTCCCGACGCAGAAAAAGATGAACGAAGCGGATATGCCGAGTGCCGACGAAAAACTGGCGATTCTGCACGCCTCTACCAACCGTTTGCTGGAAGCGGGTTATGTTTATATCGGCATGGACCATTTTGCCAAGCCTGATGACGAACTGGCGGTGGCGCAGCGTAACGAGACCCTTTATCGCAACTTCCAGGGCTATTCGACCCACGCCGACTGCGATCTGGTGGGGATGGGCGCAACCTCGATTTCGCTGATCGACAACACCTACGCGCAGAACCGCAAGAGTTTGCAGGAGTATTACGATGCGATTGACGCCGGTCACTTGGCGGTCTATCGAGGGGTGCAACTAACGGAAGACGACGAACTGCGCCGTGACGTGATCACCCGCTTGATCAGCCACTTCCACCTGAATTTTGCCAAGTTGGATAAAGCGTGGAATATCCGTTTCAAAGAGTATTTTGCCAAGGAGTTGCAGAATCTGGCGCCGATGGTGACAGATGGTTTGATTACCTTGAGCGATGACGATATTTACGTGACCGCCAAAGGGCGCCTGCTGATTCGCAATATCTGCATGGTGTTTGATGCCTATCTGAAAGCGGGTACCGAAAACCGCTTTTCAAAGGTGATTTGAAGCCGGTTGGAGATTGAAAAGGGCGTTAAACGCCCTTTTTTATTGTCCGGATTTTGTGCTCAAAAAAACCAACAGGCCGGGTGCAAATCGTTTTCGGGGGGGGAACAAAAAAAGTTCAGGTGTCGGAGTAACGCCACCTGAACCAAATCCTCAAGAAAAAATGACAGATCAGAAATGAGGAAAGCGGTTAGGAGGGATGGATTTACAAAGAAGTCCATCCCGAATCCGCAGGGTTTTAAAGAAGAGTGTTTTCCCTGAGGCCTAAAATTCGTTATATTCTCTCGGGGATAACGGTTGGCATTAAAAAATGGCATGGCGCCATCTGTTTAACTTCGTTATATCCTTTGGAATATAGCGAGGTATTTAATCACTCTTGTTCAGCCATTGCAAGCAAAAAGTATTTCCCGACCCGGCCTGTTGAGTTTTTTAAGCGGGTTTTTCGGCGGGCAGCCAACTGGCGGTTTTGCCGGTGAGATAATAGACGGTCAGGCCGATCCATTCCCGCCACGCCGGTTCCAGCGATTTTAAGTGGTCGAACAGATCAAAGTCCCAATAACGGTAGTCTTCGCTGTTGGAGCGGTAATCCACCGGATAGGCAATGACATTCACCCCTTGTTGGCGGGCGATGCCCACGGCGCGCGGCATATGGAAAGCGGAGGTCACCAACAGATAGGTGCCGTCTATTTTGGGTAGCAAGGGTCGGGTGTTCACAAAATTTTCATAGGTATTGCGGGATTGGGATTCCAGAATCAGGCGCTCGGCCGCAATGCCGATCGTGGTGAGCAGGGTTTTGGCCAAATCGCTTTCCGAGCCGGTGTTTTGCAGTTGTACGGAACCGCTGCCGCCGCTAAAAATCACCGGTGCCTGCGGATAACGTTTCGCCAGGTCGGCGGCGCCGATATAACGGTCGCCGCCCAGTCCCAATTCGGTAGTCTGCCAGCTCAGGGCGCGTTTCAAGTCTTCGCCGCCGCCGAGCACAATAATCCCGTCAATCTGCGCAGGCAGTTGCGTTGGCTTGGCAAAACGCTTTTCCAACGGCTGGATCAGAAAGTCACCCAGCGGGTAGGCCATAATAAAAAAGCCGATTAAAGCCGTTGGCAGTAAAAGCCATTTGGCGGCGTGCAGTCGGTTGAACAGCAGCAATAAACACCCGAAAACCAGACCGAGGATCAGCAGGTTGCCGGGGCTGAGAAAAATCCAGGCGATTTTGGAAGCGAGAAAAAACAGGGTATCCATAGCAGTCTCATGGTGGAAAGTTGATTTATCGCAAGGCTGGGTCGATTAGGCCGGGTTTTATTGCCTTGATGTCTTGAATCGTGCGTAACTGTCCTTATATTGTAGCCAAATAACGTTTTTGAGGACCCTTTTATGATGGACAAATTCACCACGCAGTTTCAGTCGGTGCTGGGCAAGGCGCAGTCGCTGGCGATCGGTCAGGATAACCAGTTTATCGAACCGCTGCATATTTTGAGTGCATTACTGGATGAGCAGGCTGCTTTGTTGCAGTTGGCCAATGTGAATGTGACCGCTTTGCGCCAAGCGGTGCAGCAGAAGCTGACGACGCTGCCGAAAGTCAGCGGTGCAGCGGGTAATGTGCAATTGTCACAGAAGTCGGCACAGGTGTTGAACCTGATGGACAAGGCCGCGCAGAAGCAGGGCGATGCCTATATTGCCAGCGAACTGTTTTTTGTGGCGGCGCTGGAATCCAACGATGTGGTGGCTGATGTGTTGAAACAGGCGGGTGCCAATAAACATGCCATTGAACAGGCGATTCAAAAAGTACGCGGGGGTGACAAGGTGATGGATCAGAATGCAGAAGAGACACGTCAGGCATTGCAAAAATACACGATTGACCTGACCGAGCGCGCCGAATCGGGCAAACTCGATCCGGTCATCGGGCGTGATGACGAAATCCGCCGTGCCATTCAGGTATTGCAGCGCCGCACCAAAAACAACCCGGTGCTGATTGGTGAGCCGGGTGTGGGTAAGACTGCGATTGTCGAAGGGCTGGCGCAGCGTATCGTCAACGGCGAAGTGCCTGAAGGCCTGCGCGGCAAGCGGGTGTTGTCGCTGGATTTGGGGGCGTTGCTGGCCGGCGCCAAATACCGCGGTGAATTCGAGGAGCGCCTTAAAGCTGTACTGAATGACCTGGCCAAAAACGAAGGGCAGATTATCCTCTTTATCGACGAAATTCATACCATGGTCGGTGCCGGTAAATCGGACGGCGCGATGGATGCCGGTAATATGCTCAAACCGGCTTTGGCGCGCGGTGAACTGCACTGTCTGGGCGCGACCACGCTGGACGAATACCGTGAATATATCGAAAAAGATGCCGCTTTGGAGCGTCGCTTCCAGAAAGTATTGGTGGATGAACCGAGCGAAGAAGATACGGTGGCGATTCTGCGCGGTCTGAAAGAGCGTTATGAGGTGCACCACGGCGTGGACATCACCGACCCGGCGATTGTCGCGGCGGTGCAGCTGTCGCAACGCTACATTACCGACCGTCAGTTGCCGGACAAGGCGATCGACCTGATCGACGAAGCGGCGTCGCGCATCCGCATGGAAATCGACTCCAAACCGGAAGAGATGGATAAGCTGGATCGCCGTTTGATCCAGTTGAAGATCGAGCGCGAAGCCTTGAAAAAAGAGAAGGATGCGGCCTCCAAAAAACGTTTGGAAGACTTGCAGGCGCAGATTTCCGAGCTGGAAAAAGAGTACGCCGATCTGGAAGAAATCTGGAAAAAAGACAAGGCCGCTCTGCAAGGTTCGCAGCAGTTGAAAGAGGCGTTGGATCAGGCGCGTATCGAGATGGAAGCGGCACGCCGTGAAGGTGATTTGGCGAAAATGTCCGAACTGCAATACGGCAAGATTCCGGAGCTGGAAGCCAAAATCAAGGCCGCTGAACAGGCGGAATCCGGGGATGGTCAGGCATTGCATCTCTTGCGCAACAAGGTCACCGACGAAGAAATTGCCGAAGTGGTGGCGCGTTGGACCGGGATTCCGGTTTCTCGCATGCTGGAAGGCGAGCGCGAGAAGCTGCTACGTATGGAAGAGGCTTTGCAGAAACGCGTGGTCGGTCAAAAGGAAGCGGTCACGGCGGTGTCCGATGCCATCCGCCGTTCGCGTGCCGGCTTGTCCGATCCGAACCGTCCAAACGGCTCCTTCCTGTTCCTTGGGCCGACGGGCGTGGGTAAAACCGAATTGACCAAAGCGTTGGCGGATTTCCTGTTTGATACCGAAGAGGCGATTGTGCGTCTGGATATGTCGGAGTTTATGGAAAAACATTCCGTAGCGCGTCTGATCGGTGCGCCCCCGGGATATGTGGGCTACGAGCAGGGCGGTTATCTGACCGAAGCGGTACGCCGCAAACCCTATTCAGTGATCCTGTTGGATGAGGTGGAGAAGGCGCATCCCGATGTGTTCAATATCCTATTGCAGGTATTGGATGACGGCCGTTTGACCGATGGTCAGGGACGCACGGTGGACTTCAAAAACACCGTGATTGTGATGACCTCGAACCTGGGTTCGCAGGTGATTCAGGAGAAGGCCGGTGAAGAGAACTA
>JACXUQ010000136.1 GCA_014763835.1 Thiotrichales bacterium | reverse complement strand
CTTTCCTGCAAATGGATATGCTGACCGCGGATATTGAGTTCTTTAAATAAAAAACGTTGAACGGTGTTGGACATGGTGTGTTCTCTTTGTCTTAACCAGTAAAAAACGATAAAAAATTAGTTTGCCAGCTCGCGCGCCTGCAAATCAGCGTGGTAGCTACTGCGTACCATCGGCCCGGCGGCGACATTGCTAAAGCCCATGTCGTACCCTGCCTGTTCAATTTGCTGGAACTCGTCCGGCGTCCAGTATTTTTTGACCGCCAGGTGGTATTTGCTGGGCTGCAGATACTGGCCCACGGTGAGCATATCGACATCATGGGCGCGCAAATCACGCATCACTTGCAGCAGTTCGTCGAGCGTTTCGCCAAGTCCTACCATCAGACCCGATTTGGTAATGACGTTGGGATTCATCTGTTTGAAGCGCTTCAACAGATCGAGTGAGGACTGGTAATCCGCTCCCGGACGGGCTTCTTCATAGAGACGCGGTACGGTTTCAAGATTATGGTTCAACACATCTGGCATGCACTCGCTTAAGGTTTCCAGGGCGACGCTCAAACGGCCACGGAAGTCAGGCACCAGGGTTTCGATTTTAAGCTCGGGTAGTTGCTCACGCAGGGCGCTGACGCACTCCACAAAATGCTGGGCGCCGCCGTCGCGCAGATCGTCGCGGTCAACAGAGGTGATGACCACATATTTTAGGCGCATGGCGGCGACGGTTTCGGCCAGATGGACAGGTTCATTGGGATTAAGCGGTTTGGGGCGGCCGTGAGTCACGTCGCAGAACGGGCATTTGCGCGTGCAGATGTCGCCCATAATCATAAAGGTGGCGGTGCCGTGGCCGAAGCATTCGCCCAGATTGGGGCAGGAGGCCTCTTCGCAGACGGAGTGCAGGCCTTTTTCACGCATGATCGCCTTGAGCTCGGCGACACGGTGGATGTCTTTGGCTTTGGGCAGCTTGGCTTTGATCCAACGCGGTTTTTGCAGGCGCTCGGCTTCCGGGTCAGGACGATGTTTCAGGGATTTGGTTTTGTATTCCCCTTTGGGCATGGCTTCATTGCGCGTTTTCAGCGAATGGCGGTTGCCGATGTCGTCCAGCTTGATTTCTTGGTATTGCGGTGCGTTTTGCATAGGCTTGGTCGGGCGTCAGGCGCCGTTTTGTTTCGATAACCGCGTATTATAAAGGATTGTCAAAAACTCTGCTGATTTAAGCGCTTAGCGGGTGCTTTGAACTTGGTGAATCTGCTGAGAGAGGAGGTTGGCAAGGCGTTGGCCGAGGCTTTGCAAATCTGAACAGGCCGGGTCTGCTGAATCGTTAGCGGAGAGTAGGTCGTACAGCTGGGTCATGCACATGCCTTGCAAACCGCAGGGGTTGATCATCTGGAAAGGGGTGAGATCCATCTTCACATTCAGCGCCAGACCGTGGTAGCTTTTCTGTTTGCGGATTTTAAGACCGAGCGAGGCGATTTTGGCGCCGTCAACATACACGCCGGGGGCGTCGCTGCGGGCGATGGATGCAATGCCAAACTCCGCTAACAGGCCGATGACCGCCTGCTCCATGGCGGTGACCAGTGCGCGTACGCCTAAATGAGCGCGTTTCAGGTCAATCAGGATGTAGAGCACGAGTTGTCCGGGGCCGTGATAGGTCACTTGGCCGCCGCGGTCGGTCTGCACCAGTGGGATGTTGGGGGCGAGATGCAACAGGTGTTCGGCTTTGCCGTTGAGTCCTTGGGTGAAAACCGGCGGGTGCTCGACAATCCACAGTTCGTCGGGCGTATCGGCAAGGCGATTGTCGGTGAAGGTTTGCATGGCCTGCCAGGTGGCTTCGTAAGGCTGCAGGCCAAGGTATTGGATGCGCGGTGTCAAAACGGACAAGCCAGTTTCCCGTCTTTACAGCGTAAAGAGCACTTCGGGGTGTTTTTTCAGGTCGCCGTAGATGCCGTGCAGCTGTTCGATGCAGGTGGCATAGAAAGTGATGTTCACCGAGATGAAACGTTTTTCTTTGGAGCCTTTGATCTCAATGCGTTCACGGGTGACGTCGGGGGCATAACGCCGGGTCACTTCGAAGACAAGCTCGATAAATTCGGGGGTGTTATGCCCCATGGCTTTTAATCGGTAATCGCACGGAAACTCGATCAGCGTTTCCGTATCCGGAGCGTGTAAATCTTTTGTCATAGCTTTCTCATTCGCTTAATCGGTTGCAGAGGATCCTGGAATATGGGGATGGGCAATCGCTTATACAACCCCGGCGATAAACTGCGCCTTATATTCCTGGTAGTGTTCGCGCATTTTGTTCCACACTGGACCGGGAACGCCGGAACCGACTTTTTCTCCGTCCAGCAGGGTGACTGGCAACGCCTCTTTGGTGGAGCTGGTTAGCCAGATTTCATCGGCGCTTTGCAAATCCTTCAGTGTGAGTTCGCGTTCTGCAAAAGACAGCTGATGCGAAGTCGCAACGCGTTCGATCACGATGCGGGTGACCCCCGGCAACAGTTTGTGGCTGTTAGGCGGCGTGAGCAGTTCGCCGTTTTTAACGATGACAACGTTGCTGGCGCTGCCTTCGGAAATCGTGCCGTCACGGCCAACCAAAATCGCGTCGTCGGCTCCTTGGTGTTTGGCCGCCAGCTTCATCAAGACATTCGGCAGCAGGGCGATGGCTTTGATGTCGCAACGCAGCCAGCGGATATCTTCAAGGGTGACCACCTGAATGCCCTGCATGAGGATTTTGTCATCAACCGGTTTCAACGGGTTGGTGTAGGCATAGATGGTCGGTGTCAGACAATCCGCAGGCAGGTGGTCACGCTGCATCTGAATACCGCGGGTCACTTGCAGGTAAACGAATTGGTCTTGCCAGGGGTGTTTGGCAATCAGGGTGTTAAGCAGATCAAGCCAGGCATCATCTGTTAGCGGATTGGCAATGCTTACCGCCGCCAGGCTGTTTTTGAGGCGTTGCAGGTGCTCTTCCCAAGCAAACAATTTTTGCTGGTAAACCGGGATTACCTCATATACACCGTCGCCAAACAGAAAGCCGCGATCCTGGGTGGAGATCTGCGATTCTGACATGGGAATATACTCGCCGTTCAGATAGACAATCTGTTGGCTGACGACGGAAAGATTTTGGCTCATAAAAATGCGCTTCCTAACACACGAAAAATTAATCTAAAAAGCTGAACAGTGAGCTGAACATGCGTTTGATCTGGTCCATCAGTTTCTTGAAGAACGAACCTTCTTCCACGTCGGAAAGCGCCACTAGCGGCTGATCGGCAACGGTCTGGCCGTTCAGCGACACATGCAGGGTGCCAAGCGGCTGATTGGTTGTGATCGGCGCAACGATTTCAGGTTCCAGCGTGCTTTCAATCACTAGGTTTTTATATTGGCCGCGCGGAATAGTCACAAACAGGTCGCTTTGCAGGCCTACTCCCAAGAGGTCCTTGCTGCCTTCCCAGACCTTGACGTCATTCAGACGCTGGTTGGCTTTGTAGAGTGGATGGGTTTCATAGAAACGGAAGCCGTAGTTCAGCAGCTTCTGGGTTTCCTGGATGCGCTGTTCCATGCTGTTGGTGCCCAGTACCACACTGATCAGGCGCATGTCGTCGCGCTTGGCGGAGGAAACCAGACAGTAACCGGCCGTTTCGGTATGACCGGTTTTCAGACCGTCCACTGTCGGGTCTTGCCACAGCAGCTTGTTACGGTTGTATTGGGTGATGCCGTTGTAGGTGAATTTCTTCTCGGAATACCATTTGTACTCTTCCGGGAATTTGGTAATCAGCGCTTTGGTCAAGATGGCCAGATCATTTGCGGTGGTGTAATGGTCCGGATCAGGCATGCCGGTGGCGTTTACAAAATGGGTATTGTTCATGCCCAGCGCTTTTGCATATTTGTTCATCAGCTGCGCAAATACCCCTTCGCTGCCGGCAACATATTCGGCGAGGGCCACGCTGGCGTCATTACCGGACTGAATCACCATGCCTTTAATCAGATCGCGTACCGACACTTGTTTGCCGACTTCAATGAACATTTTTGAGCCGGGCATTTTCCAGGCTTTTTCGCTGATGGTGACCATTTCGTCCAGACTCATATTGCCGTTGGTCAACTCGTTGATAACCACATAGCCTGTCATGATTTTGGTCAAACTGGCCGGTTCGATGCGCGCATCAGGTTCTTTGGCTGCTAGTACTTTGCCGCTGTCAAAATCGATCAGCAGGTGAGAGGTTCCGGCTATTTGCGGTGGAGAGGGAACAACATGCGGAATCTCAGCAGGTTCGGGAAGGGGCTGTGGATTTGCTTGCGCCATAAGCGGAGTCAGAACAAGCAGAAGCATTAGGAATGGAAGTTTGAATAGTTGCATAGTCATCGGGCCTTGTTTAGGGGCAGTGGGGTTAAAAAGCGGATTCTAGCGCGTTGAATTCAATGAATTCTGTAAGTGCGATAATTTACCATAATTCCCCGCAAATCTGAACGGCCGAACAGCGCAGTTTGGTGCCATCTCAAGGGTTTATTGAAGGTTTCTTATCCGGCAGATTAAAGAAGCCGGAAAAGCACTGA
>JACXUQ010000135.1 GCA_014763835.1 Thiotrichales bacterium | reverse complement strand
AACTTGCTAATAGCGAGCTATTAGCTGCGTTTTCCGCCTCAAGCAGCCAATTTTTTCCTCATTTTTATTTCTCGGCTCTACAGCCGAGTTCTTCGGTTCGCGCCCCACTCGTGCAAAGCTCTCTAATTGAATCAACGGGATGGATATGGCAACGACAGCGGAGATTCTTTTAACCGGTCTGCCCGGAAGCGGTAAAAGCCGCATTATGCAAGCAGTGCGCGAGCAGTTGGGCAAAGAGGCGATGGAAGTGCCGTCAGCGGAAAACATCCTGCGGCAGCCATGCCAGCAGGTATGGTGTGTGGTTGATGCGCGTCCGATGTTTGATGAAACGCAGGATGCCGCCGCGCTGCATCACCTGGCCGAATTGTTAAAATGGGCGGATGGCGTGGTTCTGAATTTTAGCGAAAGCGCTGATCTAAGTGTTCAGACAAAATGGTCAAAGTGGATTAAAGCGCAATGCGCACTGCCGATTGTGCGCGTGACTTATGGACGCTTTCCCGAAGGATGGTGCGGGTTTGAAACCGATGATAAGTCAGGTAGGCAGTCGCAAACGCCGCTAACGCATGATCAGTCGCCCTTGCAGGCATGCCGTTTTGACGTCAGTAAAATCTATCTCGACCATCTGCTGATGGGCTTGGATGCATTAAGACGCAATTGGGGTATTAAGATATGGCGCGTTCAAGGTGTTTTTTACACCTATGAGTACGTTAATCGGGTGCAACTAGAAGGCACGCCCTTTGGTTTGCAACCCTATGCGGCTGAAGCGGACGTTCCTAGCGGTTGGCTGCTGATTCAAGGTGTCGATTTGCCCGAAGCTCGGCTGAAAGAGTTGGTTGATGCGTGTCAGTTATCGTTTTAACTGGTTGAAAATAAACTGTAAATTGGTTGTGTATATAATTTGTTAATGGCCTTGCTGTGGACATTTATAGAATAACCGACTAAAATGGTATGAATTAAGTTTTAAGTGAAGAGTCCGATGTCACAAGCACACGAATTAACCCCGCCAACTCAGTACGACGATATCAATGAGTTGCTGAGTAAAAACAAACACTATAAAGAAGGTTTTGTCACCACTACCACGGTGGAAACCTTTGAAAAAGGGTTGAACGAAGCGGTTGTGCGTGCCATTTCCGCAAAAAAGAACGAACCCGAATGGATGCTCGAGTTCCGTTTGAAAGCCTTTGCACATTGGCAGAAAATGGCGGAACCGCACTGGGCCAAGGCGAAGTACACGCCGATTGATTATCAGGATTACAGTTACTACTCGGCGCCGGAGTGCGGTGCCTGTGGCGGTGCTTGCAGCACTGAAGAAGAGAGCGTTGAAGAGGCTATCGATCCGGAAGTGGCCAAGGCGTTTGCGGCGCTGGGCGTGCCGATTTACGATGATCAGGCCAATATCGCGGTGGATGCGATTTTCGACTCGGTATCGATTTCAACGACCAAACGAGAAGAACTGGAAAAATTCGGCATTATCTTCTGCTCTTTCTCCGAGGCGGTGCAGGATCATCCCGAACTGGTACAGCAATATCTGGGAACGGTCGTACCTTATCACGACAACTATTTTGCCGCACTGAACTCGGCGGTCGCGTCGGACGGTACCTTTGTGTATGTGCCGCCCGGCGTGCGTTGCCCGATTGATCTGTCGACCTATTTCCGTATCAATGAGGCCAAAACCGGCCAATTCGAACGCACCATTCTGGTGGCCGACAAAGGCAGTTACGTGAGTTATATCGAAGGCTGTTCGGCGCCGATCCGTGATACCTATCAGCTGCATGCGGCTGTGGTTGAGGTGATTGTGCATGAGGATGCCGAGGTTAAGTATTCGACCGTGCAGAACTGGTATCCCGGTGATGAAGACTGTGAAGGCGGTATTTTGAACTTTGTGACCAAGCGTGGTATCTGCGAAGGCAAAAATGCCAAGCTGTCATGGACACAGGCGGAAACCGGTTCGGCGATTACCTGGAAATACCCGAGCTGCATTCTGAAGGGCGATAACTCGATCGGCGAATTCTATTCGGTGGCGTTGACTAACCGTCGCCAGCAGGCCGATACCGGTACCAAGATGATCCATATCGGCAAGAATACCCGCAGTACGATTATCTCCAAAGGTCTGTCGGCCGGTAAAAGCGACAATACTTACCGCGGCATGGTGAAAATCCTGCCTTCGGCGGAAGGGGCGCGCAACTTCACGCAATGCGATTCCATGCTGATCGGTAATCAGTGCGGCGCCCACACTTTCCCGTATATCGAGGTGGAAAACCCGACCGCGCAGGTGGAGCATGAAGCGACCACATCGCGTATCGGTGAAGATCAGTTGTTCTATTGTCAGCAACGCGGCATCAGCGAACAGGATGCGATTTCGATGATCGTCAACGGCTTCTGTAAAGAAGTGTTCAGCGAGTTGCCGTTGGAGTTTGCGCAGGAAGCCGAAGAGTTGTTGGCGATCAGTCTCGAAGGCTCGGTGGGTTAATCCCCACGTTACCATTTTCATTTTTAAAAAAGAATTTAGATCATGTTGTTGAAAGTCGAAAATCTGCAAGCACAAGTTGAAGAGAAACAGATCCTGAAAGGGTTGAATCTGCAAGTCAAGCCGGGTGAGGTTCACGCCATTATGGGGCCGAACGGTTCGGGTAAAAGCACTTTCGCCAGCGTGCTGGCGGGGCGAGAAGACTATGAAGTCACCGCCGGTGCGGTTGAATTCAACGGCGAAGACCTGTTGGAGATGGATCCTGAAGAGCGTGCGCGCAAAGGATTGTTCCTGGCGTTTCAGTATCCGGTAGAAATACCGGGCGTCAGCAACAAGCTGTTTATGCAGACCGCCGTCAATGCGGTGCGCGAAGAACAGGGCTTGCCGCCGTTGGATATGTTTGATTTTGATGAATATGCGCGTGAAAAGATCAAGCTGTTGGATATGCGTGCCGATTTGCTGGAGCGTTCGGTCAACGTCGGCTTCTCGGGTGGCGAGAAGAAACGTAACGATATCTTCCAGATGGCTTTGCTTGAGCCGAAGCTTTGCATTCTGGATGAAACGGATTCGGGATTGGATATCGATGCGTTGCGCATCGTGGCCAATGGTGTCAATGCGCTGCGCTCGCCGGAGCGCGGTTTTATCGTGGTAACCCACTATCAGCGTTTGCTCGATTACATTAAGCCGGATCATGTTCATGTGCTGTACAACGGCCGCATTGTCAAGTCGGGCGGATTCGAGTTGGTGCATGAGTTGGAAGAGCACGGTTACGACGACATTATCCAGCAGCACCAAGGGGAGTAAGGCATTGGCTAAGAAGTTCACACCGGTCATGCAGTCGGCAATGACGCATTATGCGCAGTTGTCCGATGATCTGAATAAAGCCGAAAGCCCTTATTTGTCCGCCTTGCGCCAAAGCGCCAAGGCGCAGTTTCTGGAACAGGGTTTTCCTACGCGTCGCGATGAGGATTGGGGCTATACCAAACTGACGGATTTTGTGCAGACGCATTTCCGTTTGCAGGGCATCAGCCATCTGACTCAGGCCGACATCCTGCCTTTTCTGCCGCCGTTTGCCGCTACGCGTATTGTGCTGGTGGACGGCTGGTTCAGTGAAAGCCTCTCCGACGATTTGTCGGAGCTGCCGAAAGGAGTGACCATCGAGTCGTTTGAAGACCTGCAGCAGGTACCGGAATCTGCCGTGCAGTTGCAGGTACATCAGCAGGAGCTGGCGCAGGAACCGTTTGCGGTTATGAATACCATGTTGTTAAACGACGGTGTGGTGATTCAAGTCGAAAATCATGCCGTGCCGGATCTGCCGCTGTTCATTTTGCATGTGCAGACCCAGCAGAACCATCTTGCGAATGTGCGTAACCGTATTACGGTCGGCGAATATGCCGATGTGACCTTGGTTGAAGCCTATGTCTCCTTGGCTGACGATTTGTGTAGCCTGACCAATGTGGTCAGTGAGATCGAGATCGCTTCGCATGCGCGTATCAAGCAGGTGGTGTGGCAACAGCAAAGCAAACCAAGCTATTACTTTAACAACCAGTTTGTCTATCAGGCCGATCACAGCGGGTTCACTACGCTTTATGCCGGGCTAGGTTGCGTGACTTCGCGTCACCAGAACCATGTCTACATGAATGGCGAGCATATCGAAACCATTCAGAACAGCGCCTGCTATGCGACGGGCTCGCAAACCGTCGATTCGCGCAGCTATACTGAACACAATGAGGAGCATGGTTTCAGTCAGCAGTTGCATAAGTATGTGTTGGATGGTCAGGCGGTCGGTGTCTTCAACGGCATGATCAAGGTGGCGCGAGCCGCGCAGAAAACCGACGGGCAGATGGATAACAAAAACCTGATTTTGTCGGACAGCGCGCAGATGGACACCAAACCGCAGCTGGAAATTTATGCCGATGATGTGAAATGTTCACACGGTTCGGCCACCGGCCAGATTAACAAAGAGCAGATTTTTTATCTGCAGGCGCGCGGTATTCCGCGTGCACAGGCGGTGCGCATGATTACCGAGGCTTTCCTGTTGGAGCCGGTTGAGGTGATCAGCAACAAGGCTATCCGTGAATGGATGGGCCAAATTTTATCGCAGAGTTTACATGGATAAGATAATGGACGGCAGTGTATTGGATTTT
>JACXUQ010000134.1 GCA_014763835.1 Thiotrichales bacterium | reverse complement strand
AATAGCTCGCTATTAGCAAGTTTTTCAACAAAAATCAGGCTATTTTTAACCATTTTTATTCGTGTAGCCATCTCGTGCAAAGCTCTCTTTTAAAAAAGGTCATTCCACATCAGCATTATCAAAGCGCTGCGCTTCCTGAATACGTTCAACAATATTAGTGGTTGAGTAGCCGTCCCAGAAAGACAATACTTCCACCTGCCCCCCATTTTGCCAAACGCATTGCGCGCCGGCAATCTGTTCGGGCATATAATCGCCACCTTTCACCAACACATCCGGCTTGAGTTTGCAGATCACGCGCTCCGGGGTCTGCTCGTCAAACGGCACCACCCAGTCAACGCAGCTCAACGCCGACAGCAACTCCATGCGCCCTTGCAACGGCACAATCGGCCGGCTCGACCCTTTCAGCCTCTGCACCGATTCATCGGAATTCACCGCCACAATCAGACGTTCGCCTAACTTGGCCGCTTCGTTCAAATAACGCACATGACCGCTGTGCAAAATGTCAAAACAACCGTTGGTCATCACGACGCGTTCGCCGTTCTGTTGCGCCAGCTGCACCAACTCCAGCAGTTCATCCTCGTTCATCGCGACATACCCCTGATGACGCATGGACGCTTTAATCGCCTCATCCAACTCCGCCTTGCTGACGGTGGATGTTCCCACTTTACGCACCACTATGCTCGCCGCCTGATTCGCCAGATGCACTGCATTCTGCAAGCTCATGCCGCTGGCATAAGCGGTCGCCAGGGCCGCCATCACCGTATCGCCGGCCCCGGTCACATCAAACACCTCCTGCGCCTGCGACTTCAGCATATAAGGCTTGTCACCGCGTTTGACCAGCGCCATACCGTGCTCGCTGCGCGTCACCAGCAAGGCCTGCAGATCCAATGTTCCCAACAATCCGGTGGCCTTTTCAACCAGCTCGTCGCTGTCGGCACAGGCCCCAACAATCGCTTCGAACTCGCCCTGATTCGGCTTGATCAGGGTAGCGCCGGCATAGCGTTTAAAATCCGTGCCCTTGGGATCGATCAAAACCGGTACATTTTCGACGCGCGCCGCCGCAATCATCTGCTCGACAAACTGCAAAGCGCCTTTCGCATAGTCGGAAATAACCAAGGCATCATAGTGTGCGACCTGACTAGCCACCAGTTCTGCCAGCTGCTGTGCAGCCTGGGTTTCGGCCATCTCCTCGAAATCCATGCGGATCAACTGCTGATGATGGCTCAATACCCGCAGCTTGCAGATGGTGCCCTTGGCGGACAGCGCCCAGTCGGAGGAAACCCCGGCCTGCGCCAGCAGTTCCTGTAACTGCTGTGCATAAAGGTCTTTGCCGACTACACCCAACAGGTGCGCCTTGGCGCCGAGCGCAGCGATATTCAACGCCACGTTGGCGGCTCCGCCGGCACGAACCTCCTGATGCGCCACCTTGACCACCGGCACCGGTGCTTCGGGAGAAATACGGCCGGCACGCCCCGTCCAATACTGGTCGAGCATGACATCGCCCACCACCAAAATTTTTGTCTGCGAAAAATCGTGCATAAAGCTGTCTAAACTGAAATTCCAAAAAAACAGGGGGATTTAAACACCGATCCATTCTACGCGGATATTGGGGGTGCTTATCCGTCCCCATCGGCATTTAAATCGTATAGAATATGTCAACTAGTTTATCAGGAAAGCGCCTTATGCACAGTTTGAAAAAGGTTTTTTATTTCGCCGCCATCGCACCTTTAAGCCTGACACTGATGACCCTCAGCCCAGCTGTCCAGGCAGGTAAATCCAACAACGACCCGATGTCACTGGCGATTGCCGGTTCCATTATCTCCTTCGGCATGGCCTGTTATCAGGGCAAAGCGCCCTGCTCACTTGATCCGGGCATCGATACCGATCTGCTGACTTTCAGTTACGACCAGGGCGCGGACAACACCATCGACCATTTCCGCATCGCCTTGGGCGCGGACTGGAAAGAGAAGTTCTACCAGTCGGGCAATTTCGAGATCGGCGGCCGCTGGGAGGTCAACGCCAACTACTGGCATTCGACTCTTTCCAATCCGCAGAACAAAGAAGGCTATATGTTCGGCATCACCCCGGTGTTCCAGTACACCTACAAGCTTTCGCCGCTTGACCTCTATATGGAAACCGGTGCCGGCCTGCAACTGCTGAATGACCCTACCATCGAAAACGAATTCAAATCGACGCAATTCCAATTCGGCGATATTTTCGGCCTGGGCATCAAAACCAAACAGTTCGAACTGGGTTACCGCTATTTGCACGTTTCCAACGCAGGCATTGAAATGCCGAACCCCGGCACCGATTTCCACAACCTGCACCTCGGTTATCGTTTCTAGGCCTTATTAACACGGAATTAACGCATGTCATTAGATTACCAAGCTATCGCCAAACGCGTTCTGGACATTGAAGCCGATGCGGTACTGCACCTTAAATCGCTCCTGGACGAAAACTTCAACGGCAGTGTTGAAGCCATTCTGAAAGCCCAGGGGCGCGTGGTCATCTGCGGCATGGGCAAATCCGGACTAATCGGCAAAAAAATCATGGCCACCTTCGCCAGCACCGGCACCCCCTGTTTTTTCATGCATCCCGGCGAAGCCTTTCACGGCGACCTCGGCATGGTGGCGCCCGACGATGTGTTTCTGGCGCTGTCCAACTCCGGCGAAACCGAAGAGGTCATCCGCCTGCTGCCGTTTCTGAAAGACAACGGCAATGTGGTCATCTCCATGACTGGCCGCCCCAATTCCACGTTGGCGAAAAACTCCGACTTCCACCTGAATATCGCCGTGCCGCAAGAGGCCTGTCCGCATCAACTGGCGCCCACCTCCTCCACCACCGCCACTTTGGTGATGGGCGATGCGCTGGCGGTGGCGCTAATGGAGGCACGCGGTTTCCAGCCGCACGACTTCGCCCGCTTCCACCCCGGCGGCAGTTTGGGTCGCAAACTGCTTACCCGCGTCAAACACGAAATGAAATCCGCCAACCTGCCGCTGATTAGCGCCAGCGCCTCCATGCCGGCAGTGATTCACAGCATGAACGAAGGGCGCTTGGGATTGTGCATCGTCGACAACGGCAAAGGCATTATCACCGACGGCGACCTGCGCCGCCACATGGAAAAAGATGCCGCCGGGCTGATGAGCAAAACCGCCGCCGACATTATGGGCACCAGCCCCAAAACCATTGACGCCGAGGCCACGCTAAGTGCGGCTGAAGAGCTGATGAACCAGCATAAGATCACCTCTTTGCTGGTTACCGAAAACGGCGCTTTGGCCGGCGTGATTCAGATTTACGACCTTAACGCTTAAACGACTTTATGCGTCTTAGCGTTTACCGCCTGCTCACCACCCTGACCCTGCCGCTGATCGCCTGGTCGGGCTGGAAACGCTGTCAAAAACATGAAGCGCAACGTCAAACTCACCCCGGCCTGCCCGAAATCCCGCACTGTTTTGCCGCACGCTTCGGACGCAATCCTGCTACCTTTGAAAAAGGCGGCATCTGGATTCATGCGGTGTCGGTCGGCGAAACCCGTTCGATTTTCCCGCTACTCTCCGCGCTGAAACAACGCTATCCGCATCTTCCTCTGACCGTCACCAGCGGTTCGACCCAGGGGGCGATTCAGGCCCTGCAGTTTTCCCCCGTGCCGATCCAGCATCAGATGATTCCGTACGATTTCGGCTTTGCGGTCAAACGCTTTCTGCGCCAGATCGAGCCCAAACTGGTGATCATGGTCGAAACCGAAATCTGGCCCAATCTCTACCAGGCCTGCGCCGACGCCGACATTCCGCTGGTGCTCGCCAATGCGCGTCTTAAAGAAAAATCGTTCGACGCCTACCGCAAATGGGGCGGCAAAATGCTCGAAGACGCGCTCAATCAGACCCGGTTCATCGCCGCGCAGTTTCCGGTGGATGCCGAACATTTCAAGGCGCTAGGGGCTTCGTCCGACAAGATCAAAGTGCTCGGCAACCTCAAATTCGATCTGGAAATCCCAACAGGCCGGGTGGCTGACGCACAAAACTGGAAAAAAGAGAACGGGCTAACGGACCGTTTTATCTGGGTTGCCGCCAGCACCCATGCCGACCCGCAAGGCGGGCAGAGCGAAGAGCAGCTTATGCTGGAAGCGCACCGCGAACTGCTTAAAACCCGGCCCGACGCTTTACTGATTCTGGTGCCGCGTCACGCCGACCGCTTTGCTGAAGTCGCGCAGCAACTGCAACAATCCGGCCTGAAATGGGCGCAGCGCAGCCAACTTCAAGCCATCGAAGCCGGCACGCAGGTGTATCTGGCGGATAGCGTCGGCGAACTGCTGCAGTGGTTCGCCGCCTGCCATGCCGCTTTTGTCGGCGGCAGCCTGGTGCCGTTCGGCGGCCACAATATTCTAGAACCGGCGGCGCTGCACAAGCCGGTCATCTCCGGCCCGCATTATGCCAACCTCAAGGCGCTGTTCGACACCTTTATCGAAGCGGATGCGCTGACCTTGTGCGCGACACCGCAGGCACTGGCGGCGCATCTTATCACACTCAACACCCATCCCGAAAAACGGCAGGAACAATTAAGAATACCTGAACTACAGACGGATGCCGTGCGCTTTGGCCGCTGCCGGCCGCGTCAAAACCGGCCAGTAAAGCAGGCTCAACCACAAAAACGCCAACGCCCAGCCCCACTGCGCTACGCCAATCCACAGGGTGTAATGCGCTGCATCCCACCAGGGCAGAAAAATCCGCACCAGCGCCGCCAAAGCCAGCAGCACAAATACCCAAATCACCGTTTTAGGCGGGTCAAACACATTGCGCTGCGTATGCCCGAGCGCAATGCGCGCCAGAATCGCCGAACATAACAATCCGATTCCACCGGCGGCGAGCGCATGCAGCGCCACTGTCATAGGCACCTTGCCCAGGCCGACGCCGGCAAACAGCGCCATTCCTAAAATCATAAATGCATAGGACAGATAGAGTGGCCATAACAGCACCACCTTCCAGATGCCTGCATGATACCAGCGCCACCAGCGCCAGCTATGCAACGCGGCCAGAAGCGTGGCCACCGCAATTACCGGCCAGCCTGCCGGCCACCACACCGCCAACAGCATCAACAGCAGAAAGCCGGCCACCACAGCGCCATCCAGCCATTTGGACTGTTTAAACGGCTCCAATTGCAACGCGCGCTCGGTAAAAAACGGCATCAAACGACGCATCATGGTCAGATTGATCGCCAGCACCAGAAACAACCCCAGCAGCGTGCCGATGTGCATCCCGTTTCCCAGATAACCAAACGCGCCGGCATAGAACAGACCGTTGGCAATGACCAACAACAGAAATTTGGCCGCCAAGCCCAGCTGCGCCCAAAGCTTCTTGCGCCATACCGGCCACATAAAATGGGCGAACAAACCGAGATTAAAAGCGATGTCCAAAACCGCAATCCAGACCAGCGGAAGGTCAAACAAAAAACCCAGGCGCCCCCCCAGCCAAGCCAGAAACAAGGCTGCCAGAGGCCAACCCGAGGCCGAATTGCCGCCAGACCAGTTCATCACCGCCGTTAGCAGAAAACCGGTAACCGTGGCCAAGGCATAACCAAAGACCATCTCATGCGCGTGCCAGTGCATCGCCGCCACCCCCAACAAAGCCCCGCCTGACGGATACAGCCACCACCAAACCAGCATCGCCACCACGGCAAACAGCGCCGCCCCCAAAAAAAAGGCGCGAAAGGCGCGCTCGAAAAAATACATGTCTGACTCCTTTGCCATTTCGTTATCGGCTAATTCTGAGCGCCCTGATTTCTATGATAATCAACAGGCCTGTTGCTTATTTTAACCAATTAGTTAAACTATTTAGTTAAATTTAATCATTTTTGGATACGCCATGCCCAAACACGCCCTGTCACTGGACACCGCCGCAACCCGGGTTAAAGCGAAAAAAACCGGTAAAACCGCACAACGAATCCTGCAAATAGCCACGGAAATGTTTGCCGAAAAAGGTTTTGAAGGCACCATCATGGATGAACTCTGTCAACGCAGCGGCGTCAACAAAGCCAGCATTTACTACCACTTCGGCGACAAAATCCGTCTCTATGACAGCACCCTGACCCACCTGTTCAAACGTGTCGCTGATCCCGTTTTGCAGGCAGTCGCTCAGGCAGAAACACCGTTGCAAAAGCTGCGCGTCTTTATTGAAGTGTTTGCGCGCAACGCCAGCCAGACACACGCCATGCCCGCCGTCCTGATGCGCGAATTCGCCTCTGGCGGAATCCACATGCCAACACCCGCCCGGGAACAGATGCAGCGCCTGCTGTTTGCACTCAAAATCATACTCAGCAGCGGCCATCAACAAGGCGTTTTTAAACAGACAGACCCCTTAACTACTCAGTTCATGATTGTAGGAACCCTTTGCTTTTTCATTAGCAGCGAACCCATGAGAGAGGCGATTCCAGCCGAGAAAAAACTTGATCCGACTCTCGATGAAATCGTCATCCAACTCACCCGAACCATTGAATCCGCATTACTAAGCCCCACCATTGAAAATACATAAAAAGGTATCAGCATGAACCCCTCTCCTCTCCTCGCCCGTTTTTTCCTGATCACGTCATTACTGACTGGACTGTACGTCACCAATGCGCAAGCCGAAGACAAGCGAATTGCGATTTGGCTGAGCGATGCACAACGCGCTACAGTGCTTGCAGAAATGCGCCAATTTCTCATTGCGAGCCAAGCGATTCTAGAAAATGCGCTGAATGAAAACATGGACAGGGTAGAAGACGCCGCACGCGAAGTTGGATTAAAACAGCTGCAGGGAATGTCCGCCGAACTGACTGCCAAACTGCCACCTGGTTTCAAGGCACTGGGACCCCAGGTACACAAGGAGTTTGAGGAAATCGCCAATGAAGCAGAGACTCTGGGGGACCGTGATGAAATATTGAATCGTCTGGCCAAACTGCAAAATCTCTGCATTCAGTGCCATGCCGTCTACCGACTGGAGCGAGAAAAGCCATAAAACGCGCAATGGTTGTATGTACAATCAAATCAAAACTGCAAAGACAGCCCGCACCAATTAGGAAACGATTATGAAGAAATCACTGCAACGTTGGGGCCTCGTTATTATAGCCCTGACACTTCTGGGCATACTGTTCTATCAACAGATTTATCAACCCAAATCGACCTATCAAACCGTATCGATTCAAAGCGGTGATTTTGACGTTTGGGTACAGGGACTGGGCGAACTCGATGCACAACGCCTCTATCCGCTGGGTTTCACCACCGGCGGCCGGATCATTAAGACCACTGTTGACCAAGGTGAGCACGTCGACTCCCACACGCTGCTGGCGCAGCTTGATCCGTCCGAACTCAACGCCACCCTGGCCGAAATGCAGGCGCTGCACAATAAAACCCGCTTGGAAATCCAAGCCACACAGCAGGATATTGCGCTGAATCTGGAACGCTACAACCTCGCTAAACTGGCGCACGACCGCAATAAACCCCTGATTAAAAAAGGCAGCATCTCGCAGGCGCAATTTGATCAGACGGAATCGGCCATGCTACAAGCGGATATTGCGCTAAAAAGCGCCCACACCCGCTTACAATTGATTCACGCCGAACTCGAACGCATCGAAAAGAGTTTGGATGTCGTCAAGGTCAAACTCGACAACCTTAAACTTTACGC
>JACXUQ010000133.1 GCA_014763835.1 Thiotrichales bacterium | reverse complement strand
CTGGCGCTGAATACGCCGGCGGTTTATCCATTGCTGCTGAAAACGCAACTGCTCTGGGTGAAGGCGATTTCGCAGACCCGCATTTATATGACCAATCGCCTGGCGACGTTCTCCATTGAGATGCTTCAGGATCAGGGCCGCAGCCTAACGGATATTTATGAATTGTTCATGGCGGATATTCAGCGCTTGCGGGGGCTGTATCGGCATGAGGATAGCTTTGAGGGGACGGCCACGCTGGAGATGATCGAAAATACGGCTCGTCAGTGGCACGAGAAGTTTCTGATTGTGCGTGAAATTGCCGAGAGTGACCGCTGGCGATCGGACATGGTCATTATGAAAAACCAGGTTTTCCCCGTTGTGAGTGCCATCAGTCAGCAAGGGGATGCGCTGGAGAAGGTGCTAAATGTTGAGAAAGCGAAGATTGATGAAGCATTGAAACGCAGTGATGAATCATTCAACCATCTGATTTTTGCGATTATTTTTCTGTTTTTGCTTGTGATTGCCGCCATGCTGGTGTCCATGGAGTGGATGATTTTTACGCCGATAGAGCGCGTGACGCTGGCGTTGCGTTCCAAGGCCTCTGACCTTGAACTGCCGCAGATCGAAACGGCGAAATCATTGGAAATCGCGCGCTTGATTGAAGCCTTCAATCAGATGAATCAGGAGGTCAGCCAGCGCCAGCATGACTTGGAGTATCAAGCCTTGCACGACCATCTGACGGGGTTGCCCAACCGTTTTATGCTGCATCAGCGCATGGAGTACCAACTGCTCTCGTCGGAAAGGCAGCACAGCGCCTTTGCGTTGTTTGTAATGGATCTGGATTTCTTCAAGGAAATCAACGATACGCTCGGCCATGCGAGTGGTGACCGGCTATTGATTGAGGCCTCGACGCGCATCCAAAGGCGCATTACCAAGTCCGATACTATGGCCAGATTGGGGGGCGATGAATTTGCTATCCTGTTGCCCGATTGCGACGAGGACCGGGCCAAGGCGTTGGCTCGCGATATCATCGAAGAGATCAGCCATCCGTTTGACATTGGTGACGAGAAGGTGAGCGTCATGATCAGCATCGGCATGGCGGCCTACCCGAAAGACGGCGACACGGCGGAAATTCTGCTGCAATACGCCGATATGGCGATGTATAACGCCAAGCGTAAGCGTAGCGGTTATGCGGTGTATAACCCTGAAGAGAATTTCTATAGCAAAGAGCGTCTTTCGCTGATCCGCGATCTGCTTGAAGCGCTTGAAAACAATGCATTCGAACTTTACTACCAGCCTAAACTGAATCTGGCCGACCAGCGCATTGACGGTGCGGAAGCCCTGATTCGCTGGCATCATCAAGACTATGGCTGGGTGCAGCCCGAAATCATTATTGAAGCGGCGGAACGCGCCGGAGCCATCCATAAGTTGTCGTTGAATATTCTGCAAAAGGCGATTGCCCAATGTGCGCAGTGGCATCGTCAGGGCTATCGTTTGGCGATCTCCGTGAATCTCTCGGTGCGGGACTTGTCCAATAAGCACCTTAGCGAACAGATCAAAGGGCTGCTGGATCAGCATCAATTGGATTACGCCTATTTAACGCTGGAAATCACCGAAAACGTGATGATGGAAAACCTGGCGTTATCTCTGGAGCAGTTGAATAAACTGCACCAACTGGGGGTGTGTCTGTCGATAGATGATTTTGGTACCGGTTTTTCATCGTTGGCGTATTTGAAACGCTTGCCGGTCAATGAGTTGAAAATCGATAAATCGTTTATTATGGATTTGGGTAAAGAGGTCAACGATATCGAAATCGTCAGCTCTACCATTAATTTGGGGCACAGTCTTGGTTTGAGGGTCGTGGCCGAAGGGGTCGAAAATCAGGCCGTGCTGGATAGGGTGCAGCGTTTGGGATGCGACCAGATTCAGGGTTACCATATCGGTAAACCGGTAGAGGCAGGACATTTCACCTCATTTTTACAGGCTTGGTCGGGTCAATCAGCATCGTCAAACCGGATTTAGAATCGCTGCGTGGCTCGTCTTTTGTGGGGAAAGCATCGTGTTACGATTGAAAGGAGGTGCGTGATGCAAAAGTCAAAGTGGCTGCAGTTGTGTTGCTTGAGTGCGGTACTGGCAGTGCCGATGGCAGGTCAGGCGGATGATGAAGCGCCGATTTACGGGCGTCAATTGATGACGCAGCAGGAGCTTCAGGAACATCAGGCCAAGATGCGGGCTGCGCAAACCAACGAGGAGCGTGAACGGATTCGTGCCGAACAGCATGAGATGATTCAGGAACGCGCCAAACAGAAAGGCGTGGCAATGCCGGAGGAGGTCCCGGAACGCGGGCATATGCATCAGCAGGAAAAGGAGTTCCGCGGTAAAGGCATTGGCGGCGGTGTAGGCGGCGGCCACGGTTATGGCCATCAGAAGGGCAACTAAGTTTGCTGACTGATTACCACGCCATTACCGTAATGGTTAGTGCGACGCCGAGAAAATAGACCAGCAGCGTTAGCTGTAACATGCGTTTATTGGCTTCACGGCTGTTTAACGCCTGGCTAAATGCCGGGCGTTTTTGTAACCACTTGAAGCCTCCCCATAAAATGCCCAGCGCCAGAGCGGTCAAGAGCATACCGTAAATCAGTATTGAGAGCATCATTCCTCCTGTTTCGATGGGTCCCATTATAAAACTGCACCATAGGGTTTAGGTTGCATAAATGTGAAACTTCCGTCCTCCGAAAACTCAGCAGGCCGGGTATGGCGTTGGCGTGCGCTTTTCATCCCGGTTAACCCTCTGGGCGATTTGCGGTATGATGGAAGCGTTTCCGCGATTCTGTCGTGATCTTAAGGAGGAGCTGTGAGCCACGTTCAAAATGCCATTCTGATGCCGATACCGCATCAGGCCTGTTATCTGTTTTTTGCACTCAAGCCGGATGCGGATTATGCGACAGCGATGCAAACCCTGGCACCGCAGGTGGATGGCGAAACCTTGGTTGCAGGGATTGGCCTGCCATTGACGCAGGCGCTGAAAAAAACCGTTGAGGGGTTGAAACTGTTTCCGGCAATGGTCAATCAGCAGATTACCATTCCCTCAACGCCGGCTGCCTTGCTGTTGTGGCTGCGCGGCCGGGATCGCGGCGAAATCACCTTGCGCGCCAACCGTCTGGTTGCCGAGTTGGGTGAAGCGTTTGAACTGCAACAGCGCATCGAAGCCTTTAAATACGGCAATGCGCAGGATTTGACCGGTTATGAAGATGGCACCGAAAATCCGGTGGGTGAAGAGGCGGTGGCGGCGGCCGTCGTCACGGAAGGTCCGCTGAAAGGGTCTAGCTTTCTGGCGATTCAGCAATGGGAGCACCATTTAGACACCTTCAATGCCAAATCGCCGTTGGAACGCGATCATACCTTCGGTCGCCGCATTGCCGATAACGAGGAAATTGACGATGCGCCCGAGTCGTCACATGTCAAACGCACCGCGCAGGAGTCGTTTGAGCCCGAAGCGTTTATGGTGCGCCGCTCCATGCCATGGGCAAGCGGCCAGCAGTTGGGACTGGTGTTCACTGCTTTTGGCCGCTCGTTCGACGCCTTTGAGGCTGTACTGGAGCGTATGGTCGGCAAGGAAGACGGTATTACCGATGCGCTTTTCAGCTTTACCCATCCGTTGACCGGCGCCTATTTCTGGTGTCCGCCCATCAACGAGGACGGTTTTTTGGATTTGAGTCGGTTGGAGTTATAACGGATGACACGTTTAAGACACATTTGGCTGGTGTGGATGCTGTTTGCGGGGTCGGCACTGGCGGCTTGGCCGATCCCGCCGGCCAAGGATCTGTCTGAAACGGCCAAGGTCGCTAAAGTGCAGGCTATTCCCGTGGTGCTCTATTTCACCCGTCTGCGTTGCCCGCCGTGCGGTCGTTTTGAGGACAATGCACTCACCCCGCTGGTGCAGCACGGACTACTGGACGGCTTTGTCGAGCTGGTGGAGGTGCAGGCGGATGCGAGGGAGCCGTTGGTTTATTTTGACGGCAGTGCGATTTCGCCGGCAGAATTGGCCGAACTTTATAATGTGACCACTTTCCCCCGCTTGGTTTTTGTCAACGCCGAAGGGGACGCCCTCGGCATCCGTATGGAAAATTCGGGCGCCTACGATTATTTTCCCTATTATTTCAAACAGCGCATCAACGAGGCGTTGCAGGTTTTGGGAAATCCCAAACGAGTGCAGGACGAGTTTTAAGTTATAAAAAACAAGAGGAGTGACGTTATGTCGAATGTATCGGTTTCATCAAGAAGCACCCTGTCGAGTTTGGCGAAATGGCCGTGGATGCTGGTCATTGTATTGTTTCTGATTGCCACGGAATATTTGCAGATTTCGCTGCAGGGCACCTTGGGCTATGTGTTTATCTCGGTGGCGGTGATTGTGCTGTTTATCGAGATGTTCAAGTCCGGCGATGTCAGTGCGGTGGCGTTTTTTGTGGATCAGTTCTGGGCGGTGCTGACCGTGGTGCTGGCGACCGGCCTGCTGAGTTACCTGTGGTGGGTGGAAGGCAAGGAGCCGACCTTTTTCCACTGGATCGGTTATGCGATTATTCTGGCGGATGCGCTACTGAATCCGTTCAACGCCTTTAGAACGGCGCTGCGTAACTTTGATGTAGCCGGTTGAGGAGAGCGATACGCGTGAGTAAGGTTTCCACTGCCGACAAAAGCCTGCTGGGGCAGGCCACACCCTATTGCAAAACTTATGATCCGGGCATTCTGTTTCCGATTCCGCGTCAGGAAAAGCGCGACGA
>JACXUQ010000132.1 GCA_014763835.1 Thiotrichales bacterium | reverse complement strand
GGGACGAAAGCGCGGAGCAGCCGTGTTGAGGTGACGATGCCACGGTAAAATCAAGGCACAATTTGCACCGCCTATCGGTGCGGTTTTTTGCCGGTCAATTGACATAATCAGTTACAATAAGCGCATTTCGTTTTATGTAAGGTGAGAACACAATTATGTCAAAGCAGCAGCCGACCGTTGGCGTGATTAGTTTGGGGTGTCCCAAAGCAACGGTGGACACAGAACGCATCTTGACGCAACTGCGTAGCGAAGGCTATCAGCTGACCAACTCCTATGAAGATGCCGATACGGTCATCGTTAACACCTGCGGTTTTATCGACAGTGCCGTGCGGGAGTCGCTGGATACCATCGGTGAAGCGCTTGAAGAGAACGGCAAGGTTATTGTCACCGGCTGTTTAGGCGCACGCGAAGAAGAGATTCTGAAAGTGCATCCCAAGGTTTTGTCTGTTAGCGGGCCGGCCGCCTACGAGCAGGTTGTTCAGGCGGTGCATGACGTGATTGCGCCGCCGGCGCATAATCCGTTTGTGGATTTGGTGCCGCCGCAGGGGATCAAACTCACGCCTAAACATTACGCGTACTCAAAAATTTCAGAGGGCTGCAACCACCGTTGTACTTTCTGTATTATCCCGTCAATGCGCGGCGATTTAGTGAGCCGTCCGGTTTCCGATGTGCTGACAGAAGCCAAAAAGTTGAAAGCGGCCGGCGTCAAAGAGCTGCTGGTGGTGTCGCAGGACACGGCTGCTTATGGCGTGGATGTGAAATACAAAACCGAGTTTGCCGACGGCCGCCCCACCAAAACGTCGATGGTTGGCCTGTGCGAAGCGCTCGGCGAACTGGGCGGCGTGGACGAGTTCTGGGTGCGCCTGCATTACGTTTATCCGTATCCTAACGTTGAAGAGGTGATTCCGTTAATGGCAGCCGGCAAAATCCTGCCTTATCTGGATATGCCGTTGCAGCACGCTAATCCGCGTATTCTTAAAGCGATGAAGCGCCCAGGCAATGTTGAAAAGACATTGGAGCGTATCAAGAAATGGCGCGAACAGGTGCCTAATCTCACCATCCGTTCGACCTTTATCGTTGGCTTCCCGGGCGAAACCGAAGAAGAATTTCAAGATTTGTTGGATTTCCTTGAGGAAGCGCAGTTGGACCGCGTGGGTTGCTTCCAGTATTCGCCGGTTGAAGGCGCTGTTGCCAACGATTTGGCGCCACCGGTGCCGGACGAAGTCAAGCAGGAGCGTTGGGAGCGCTTTATGGAAACCCAGCAGATTATCAGCGCCAATAAAATGCAGGCCAAGGTCGGTCAGATTATGACGGTGCTGGTGGATGAAATCGATGATGAGGGGGCAATTGCCCGCTCCATGGCGGATGCACCTGAAATCGACGGGTTGGTCTTTATTGAAGATGGCTTCCATCTAGAGCCTGGCCAGTTCGTCAAGGTGGAGATTGTGGCCGCCGATGAATACGATTTATGGGCCAGACCGGTTGAAGAGTTTGTAGAACAAGAAACGGCTTATGTAGAACTGGGTTAACCTGATCTGGATGCTTGATTTCCAATAACCGCGAAGTATTCCTGCGAAGCTTCGCGGTTTTTTGTTTAGAGCGTTTGAATTTCATCTAATAGTTTAAAATTCTATTCAACCGATAGTTGCTTTTAGCGAAAAAGTCATTGCTATAATGGCTTTTTTATAGCTTCATTTCGTCAATCTATTTGATAGGGTATTGGTTATGATCAAAAAAATACTGCTTCCACTGTTATTGCTATTGGCTTTCAGCGGACAGGCCGCGGAATTCAAAAGCCTGCAAGCGCATACCTTTATGGATCAATGGGATAAACCGCAAATGCTCAATCAGCAGACCGAATGGGTGATTTTCTCCAACCATAAGGCCGGAGGGGAGTGGGTCAAGAAAGCCCTCAACGAACTGCAAATTCAGGATTTGGCCGAAAAACATTGGCTGTATGTCGCCGATATTTCCGCCATGCCGAGCCTGATCAGCCGCTTTGTCGCCATTCCGAAAATGCAGGATTACGCCTTTGCGATTGCGTTGGAAAAGGACGGCGAAACTACCGCCAACTGGCCTAAAAAAACCGATGCCGTCAGTATCTACAAATTAAAAGCGCTACAGATTGAAGAGATTTATACGCTTGATTCCGAGCAAGCCGTAATGAACTTTTTCAAACTCATCAAATAAAACCGGCCAACCCGGCCTGTTGAGTTTTGAACAGGCCGGGTTGAGAGAGTTTCAGGTTTTCCCGCTATGAGTCAATGCAACGGCTTTCTGCCGATTGAACCGCTTTCAGCCAAAGTCTTGATTCTGGGCACCATGCCGAGTGTCGAATCGCTGAATCAGGCTTTTTATTACGCGCATCCGCGCAATGCTTTTTGGCCGATTATGCAAAAGCTGCTTAATCGCAATTTGGCTTCGGACGACGAAAAAACGCATGCACTGCAAGAGGCGGGCATTTTTTTATGGGACGTGCTCGAAGCCTGCCATCGCCAAGGCAGTCTGGACAGCGCCATTCAACAACCGCAAGCCAATGACTTCACTTGGATTTTTGCCAAACATCCCCATTTAAAAACGGTGATTTTCAACGGCAAGGCCGCCGAAAGCCTGTTTAAAAAACAGGTGCTTGCCAAACAGACACTGCCGCAAGACCTGCATTTTATGACCTTGCCTTCTACCAGCCCGGCCAACGCACGTTTAAGTTTTGAAGATAAATACTTGTTATGGCAAGAAAAACTGGCTGAATTGTTGTAGAATACGCGCCAAACTATCAAACTCGTTATCTGACGTTTTTTAGAAGTTCTTTAAATCATTACAAATTCATAACTTTAGGAGATTTGCCTTGGAAGCAGAAAGCCTGAAGAGACCCGTTGTCTCAGAACTCTTGTCCCCTGCGGGCACCCTCAAAAACATGGAATACGCCTTCGCTTACGGCGCCGATGCGGTTTACGCCGGCCAACCGCGTTACAGCCTGCGCGTTCGCAATAACGAGTTTGACGAAGAAAATCTGGAGAAGGGCATCAAACGCGCCCACGAACTCGGCAAGAAATTCTATGTGGTATCCAATATCGCCGCGCACAACTCCAAGGTGAACACCTATATGAAGGACATTGCGCCGATTATCGCCATGAAGCCGGACGCCCTGATTATGTCCGATCCTGGCTTGATTGCGATGGTACACGCCGAGTATCCCGAGCAGGAAATCCACCTTTCCGTACAGTCCAATGCCGTTAACTGGGCCACGGTCAAATTCTGGTACAACAACGGCGTACGCCGCGTAGTTTTGTCGCGTGAATTGTCGATTGCCGAAATCCGTGAAATCCGCGAAAAAGTACCGGAAATGGAATTGGAAGTGTTTGTACACGGCGCCTTGTGTATCGCCTATTCCGGCCGTTGTTTGCTGTCCGGTTACATCAATAAGCGCGACGCCAATCAGGGCACCTGCACCAATGCTTGCCGCTGGAACTACAACACCTACGAAGCCAAAGAAGACGAATCCGGCGATGTGGTGGGGGTCAAAATCGAAAATATCACCGATCTGACCGGCACCACCGGCCGAGAAGCACCCCAAGCGAATGTCTACAACCCAACATTGGGTGAAGGTGAAACCACCGACCAGATGATGTTGCTGGAAGAAGAGGGCCGTCCGGGCGAACTCATGCCGGCGTTTGAAGACGAGCACGGCACCTATATTATGAACTCCAAGGACTTGCGCGCCGTTGAGCTGATTCCGGAACTGGTTGATATGGGTGTACACTCCTTGAAGATCGAAGGGCGCACCAAGTCGCATTACTATGTGGCGCGTACCGCGCAGGTTTATCGCAAGGCGATTGACGATGCCTTGGCCGGTAAGGAATTTGACCGTTCATTGCTGGACGATCTGGAAAGCCTGGCTAGCCGCGGTTATACCGAAGGTTTCTTGCGTCGCCACGTGCATTCTGAATACCAAAACTACGAGTACGGCGTGTCCAAATCCGAACGCCAGCGTTTTGTGGGCGAGGTGGTTGATGTGGTCGAACGCGACGGCCGTTTGCTGTTGGAAATTGACGTTAAAAACAAATTCTGCGTGGGCGACTCATTAGAGATTATGACCCCGGCGGGCAATGTTTCGTTGGTGTTGGACCACATGCAGACCCACCACGATGAAGTGGTGGACTGTGCGTTGGGCTCAGGTTGGCGTGTGCGTATTCCAAACCCGTTCAAGGATTTGGATAAAGCCACCTTGCTGTTCGGTTTGATTATGCGTAACGAAGCGTGGGGCGGTGACGTCAAGCGTGATTCCGCAGCGCGTGAAGCCAAGCTCAAGCAGGATGAAATGGACGCGGCCAACCGCGCCAAAGCCAAAGCAACGGCCTAATTCGCTTAGGATAAGCTATGGCGTTAAAAATCATCAAAGGCTGCATTAACTGCGACATGTGCGAGCCGGAGTGTCCGAACAAGGCGATCTCGATGGGGGAAAAAATCTACGAGATCAACCCGGATCTTTGCACCGAATGTGTCGGCTTTTATGACACGCCCACCTGCATCAGCGTCTGCCCGCTAGATTGTATTATCACCGATCCGGAGCGGGTAGAAGACCATGAAACCCTCTACGAAAAGTTCAAAGAACTCGTTAAAGCCGATAAGATTTGAATTTTCAAAACAAAAAAGCGCCTTGATGGGCGCTTTTTTTATGCCTAACAGAACTGGCCTAATTTGTTGCTTTAAATAATCAGGATCAGAACAGCTTCATTTTGTTAACACTATCCCGTACTAACAATTCTTT
>JACXUQ010000131.1 GCA_014763835.1 Thiotrichales bacterium | reverse complement strand
GCAAAAAACAAGGCGCCCAGTAGCAGGCTGATGACAGCGATAGCACCGAAAATGGTCGGCGCATTCAGTTTGGTTGTCAGCCACAAAGTGGTGCCGACGGCAGCGGCTAAAACAAACCATGAAGCGGTGATGACCTTGATGTAGTGCGTCCGGATATACCAGGGGTAATACAACTCTTCTTTAAAGATGGTGGTATCCAGACTCAAGAGGTGCTGCAGCGCGGTGAGGTGGTTGAATTTGCGCATGGGTTAATGTCCTCCGGGGGCAGCGCCTAACGCTCTTCCCCATTTGGAGACGGCAGCCGTTGCGGCTTTGATGGCGTTTTCTGGCAGATCGAGCGCGCTTAAACCCAGGTCGCGATACTCTTTTAACTCCTGCGTCAGGTATTGTTTGCCGTTTGCCTGAGCCACCACAAAGTTGGCCACCATAATCAGTGCCGTCAGGTGGCGTACCTTCTGATCCTGCACGGTTTTGAGTACAAAATCGGTGTCATGGTGCAGCAGAATCGCTTTGTACACGTCGGGATTGAAATTCCATTTTTTGGCAATGTAGGTTCCGAGGTAGATGTGTGAGGTGCCGAAGCTGCTCTCTTCCTTGTCGAGTGTCGAAATAGGATTGGCAAGGAATCGTTCAAATACCCCGTCGTAATCCTGATCGAAGAAGCGCGCCAGATAGATGGCCCCCACATTTTGCATCAGCCCGGCCATGTATGCCTCCGAACGGGAAACGTCATAGACCCAAAATGCCAGTTCTGCCGCTGCCAAGCCTGCCTGGGCGCCATGCAGCACAACCGACTTTTCGCTGCTGTTTTGCGAGAGTAGGCGTGTCAGGCAGCTGGAAACGAAGAGGTTGTATATTTCCTCAAGCCCCAGTACGTTGACGGCGGCTTTGGCGTCTTTTATTTCGCTTTTTTCACTGGTAACGTTGGTGTTGACCAGTGTCAGGAAATCACCTAACAGCTCCGCGTTATGTGCGATTAAATTGGCGATGGTAACCGTGTTAGGGTACTTTTTATGAAGCTCTTCCTGAAGAAGGAGCACTTCTTGGGGGAGGCTGGGTACCTTGGTTTCATTGAATATTTTAATGGCTTGGTTGAGTTTTGCCTGCATTGCCTTTTTGCCAGTTGGGTGCTTTAAAATAGGGGATCCTAGCCTATTTTAGCAGTGAAATAGATAAAACTACTAGAAAAGTTGGGCCTATAGTCGACACCGTAGCCATAATGATGACTTATACTTGTTCGAATTTTATGAATTTGAAGACTTTTTTAGAGCTGATAGAATGTCGTTATTAGGAAATCAGCCGTGTTTTAATTGTTTGAGGCATATTAATGTTGTCTGTTACGTCGCCTATTCATAGTTTGCATTTGCCGATGGCCGTGCAACCGGCCGGGCGTGATGCTGTCTCTTTGGAAACCCAGACAGCGCGGCCGATCATGATCCCTACTCAGGGAAAGACGGCCGAGACGGCTTCAGCGGCACAAAAGTCCTCTCAGGAATCGTTGCAGGATAAACAACCCTCCCAGCAGCAAGCGCAGCAGGATGCGCAGGTTCAACAGGTTATCAATCAGTTAAAGGCACGTGATAGCGAAGTCAAGGCGCATGAAATGGCGCATTTGGCGGCCGCTGGTGGATTTGCCACCAGTGGGGCTTCGTTTGTCTACCAAACCGGCCCCGATGGCAAGTCTTATGCCATTGGCGGTGAAGTCGGTATCGACACCTCCGCCGTGTCCGGCGATCCGCAAGCGACACTGCAAAAAGCGATGGTTATTCAAAGGGCGGCTTTGGCGCCGGCCGAACCCTCTTCACAGGATATGAAGGTGGCGGGATTGGCCATGCAGATGGCCGCACAGGCGCGCATCGAAATCGCGCAGCAAAATCGGGAAAGTGCTCAAACGGGCCAAAGCACAGCAACGCAGAACTCAACAGAACAGAACGGGGTGCAAAGACAAGGTGCTGTTGATGGCAGAGACCGTCCCCAAAGCATTGTGGTAAACGCGGACAGTGAAAATGCCTTAGGTGTGTTACAGGCGGCGCGCTCGCAGTTTGATTTAAGGTTAAGTCTGCAGGGCTAGCCCTGTAATGCAAATAAAACAGCCGGCAAATGCCGGCTGTTTTCATTGAAGAAGATGGCGAGACTCTTAGTTGACCGGACAGAAAGTCGCCTGCATGGCTTCCATCAGTTTCAGGATATTGGGATCGCGCACTTTGCACAGAATCTTGCTGCCTTCACGACGTGAGGTGATAATCTCTTTTTCGCGCAGAATATCGATGTGTTGCGAGATATTGCTCTGCGTCGTACCGACCTTGGAAACAATGTCCATCACCGGCAGTTCCTGCTCGCCGATGACACACAAGATTTTCAGTCTAAGCGGATGACCCATGGCTTTGAGTGCTTTAGAGGCTTTGTTGATGTTCTCTTCTTTCATCTCATAGGGTTTCGTGTCCGGCATCAATTTCACCATTTCATTGTATAACTATATTCTGTAGGGTTAATGCGTTGATTTTAATGAAAAGCGCAGACTATGTCACGTAAAGTTCATTTATAATGGCCTAAATTATTATGGGGATAAACCTGGCGTTTGTCCCGCTTTCATGTTAGAAACATGAAAAAACCGTACAGGAGTCACAGGTGAGTAAAACGGCATATAGCAAAACAACATGGATGGTAAGCGGCGCACTTTTAGGTGCGTTTGTTGTCCTGGCCTCGACGGTGATGGCCGATAAAGGGGCTCAGGAACAGACTCCTGAGCCGGTTGCGCAGCAAAAAGTCTCCTTGCCGTTGCAGGAGTTGCGTGCCTTTGCCGAAGTGTTCGAGCGTGTTTCCAGCGATTACGTGGAAGAGGTGGACGACAAGAAGCTGTTGGAAGGCGCCATCAGCGGCATGTTGTCGAGCCTGGACCCGCATTCCGCCTATCTGCCGCCTAAAAGTTTTGAAGAGATGGAAGAGCATACCAAAGGCGAGTTTGGCGGTTTGGGGATGGAAGTCGGCATGGAAGACGGCTTTGTCAAAGTGATCTCCCCGATCGACGACACCCCGGCGGAAAAGGCCGGGGTCAAAGCCGGCGACTTGATTATCAAGCTGGGGGATGAGCCGGTCAAAGGCAAAACCCTGAGCGAAGCGGTCGATATTATGCGCGGCAAGCCGGGCACCAAGTTGAAATTGACGATTGTGCGCAAGGGAGCGGATGCACCGATCAACCTGACGATTACACGTGCGGTCATCAAGGTCAAGAGCGTCAAACAGAAGATGCTGAAAGACGGCATCGGCTATGTGCGTATCAGTCAGTTCCAGGTGCGCACCGGTCAGGACTTGGTTGAAGCCATCCAGAAACTGGACGAGCTTAACAAAGCACCGATTAACGGACTGGTATTGGATTTACGCAACAACCCCGGCGGGGTCTTGACGGCGGCCGTACAGGTTTCGGATGCCTTCTTGAATGACGGTTTGATTGTCTATACCGAAGGACGCATCAAAAACTCCAAAATGCGTTTTGAAGCCGAAAAGGGCGATGTTTTGGAAGGCAAGCCGATGGTGGTATTGATTAATGAAGGCTCCGCTTCGGCTTCCGAAATCGTTTCCGGTGCTTTGCAGGATCAGAAGCGCGCCATTATCGTCGGACGCACCAGTTTCGGTAAAGGTTCGGTGCAGACCTTGCTGCCGCTGAACAACGGTGCGGCTATCAAGGTCACCACGGCGCGTTACTATACCCCGCTGGGGCGCTCTATTCAGGCCGAAGGCATCAAACCGGACATTCAGGTGGATTTAGCCAAAATTGAAAAAGTCGATACCTCGGACTTTATAAACGTCAAAGAGAAAGACCTCTCCGGCCACTTGGAAAACGGCAATGGTAAAGACAAGGCGGATAAAAACGGTGAATCCAAAGAAGCCACCGCCGATGAAGATATTACCAAGCTTCTGGAAAAAGATTACGAGCTGAACGAAGCGTTCCGTGTGTTGAAAACCATGGCGCTGACTCAACAGATGCAAAAATAATTTGCAACCATCCTCAAAGCCACTTCACAGTGGCTTTTTTGTTTAGATTTTGTGAGGTGCAAGATGGCAAACGTATTGGTTCCTTTGGCGCAGGGCTGTGAAGAGCTTGAAGCAGTGACGATTATTGACCTTTTGGTGCGTGCCGGCATTGGGGTCGTGACCGCCAGTTTGGATGACGAGCGCGTCATTACCGCCAGCCGCGGTGTGCAGTTGGTGGCGCAAACCACCTTGGATGCGGTGGTCGATCAGGTTTTTGATCTCGTGGTTCTGCCCGGCGGTTTGCCGGGGGCGGACTATTTGCAACAGGACGAGCGTATTATCAAATTGCTGCAAAAAACCGCCGCTGCGGGTGGCTATGTGGGCGCTATTTGCGCCGCGCCGAAAGTGCTGGTCACGGCCGGGTTGCTCGATAACCGCCGGGCGACCAGTTTTCCCGGCGTGATCGACCGTGCGCCGGCGGAGGGCATGACCTATCTGAACCAGGCGGTGGTGATTGACGATAAAATCATTACCTCCAAAGGCCCCGGCACGGCGATGGATTTCGCTTTGACCCTGATCGAAAAACTCAAGGGAAGCAGCGTGCGCCAACAGGTTGAGCAGGGATTGCAGCGTTCGTAATTGCTAAAGACGGGTTTTAAAAACTGAACAGGCCGGGTAGGAGACTTCTTACCCGGCCTGTTCAGTTTTTGGAAACGATTTTTTCGGAAAAACTAGGGTTTGCCATAACCTCCGCCACCCGGTGTGTGCATGGCCAGCACGTCGCCGCTTTGCAGTTGCAGGGTAATCGTGC
>JACXUQ010000130.1 GCA_014763835.1 Thiotrichales bacterium | reverse complement strand
CCGATGGCATTAAGCGGTATGTATGACGGCAAGGTCATGCTGCTGCGCCATGTCGGCATCGACGAGCCGGGCTTTATCCCCGGTTTTGACGGCAAACCGTTGAACAAGGCGAAATGGGCGTATACGCTTGGCGCGGATTTGACGCCGACCACGCTGTTTTTGGACGGCGAGGGACATGAAATCGCCCCGCGCATCGTGGGCATTTCCAATATTGAGCTTTATACCGGACTAATCCACCGCAATCTGAATATCGCCTATGAAAAACTCGGCAATCCGATGCGCCTGCCGGCCACGCCGGAATTGTATGAGAAGCAGCTCAAAGCGCAATCCGCCAGTCAGCCTGCCAACAAGCCATAATCGACCCGGCCTGTTGAGTTTTTTGAAACAGATTTTTAGCAACCCAGTTTTGAACGCAAACTTGAGATTTTTATGAGCAACAACCAACACAACCAGGAAAAACTCTCCAGCGCACGCTTCAGCGAAGCCACCGATGCGTTTGTAGAGGAGTTCACCGCCTCCATCCAGTTTGACAAGCGCATGTACAAGCAAGACATCCAAGGTTCGATTGCCCATGCCAAAATGCTGACCAAAGTGGGCATTTTGAACGATCAGGAGCTGCAGGATATTATCGACGGCTTGGGCAAAATCCAGGCCGACATCGAAGCCGGCAAAGTGGCGTGGTCGATCAAGCAGGAAGATATTCACATGAATATCGAGTCGCGCTTGACCGACCTGATCGGCATTACCGGCAAAAAGCTGCACACGGGCCGCTCGCGTAACGATCAGGTGGCGACCGATATCCGCCTTTACCTGCGTGACGAAATCGACCTGATCAGCGCCGAACTGAAACGTTTGCAGCAAGGCTTGGTGATGCTGGCGGAGCGTGAAGCCGACACCATTATGCCGGGCTTTACCCATTTACAGACCGCCCAGCCGGTGACCTTCGGCCATCATATGCTGGCGTGGTTTGAGATGTTGAAGCGCGATGTGGAACGCCTGCAGGATTGTCGCAAGCGCGTCAACACCCTGCCGCTCGGCTCTGCCGCACTGGCGGGTACCACCTATCCGATCGACCGTTTCTACACGGCGGAACTGTTGGGCTTTGACCGCATCAGCGAAAACTCGCTGGACGGCGTTTCCGACCGTGATTTCGCCATCGAATTCACCGCCTTTGCCGCCACCTTGATGATGCACCTGTCACGCTTCTCGGAAGAGTTGGTGCTGTGGTCGTCGGCGCAATTCCAGTTTATCGATCTGCCGGACCGCTTCTGCACCGGTTCGTCGATTATGCCGCAGAAGAAAAACCCCGACGTGCCGGAACTGGTGCGCGGTAAATCGGGCCGCGTTTACGGCCATTTGATGAGCCTGCTGACGCTGATGAAATCACAGCCCTTGGCGTACAACAAGGATAATCAGGAAGACAAGGAACCGTTGTTTGACACGGTGGACACCGTCAAAGGCAGTTTGCGCGCGTTTGCCGATATGATGCCGGCGCTGATGGTTAAACGCGACGTGACCTACGAGGCGGCGAAACGCGGCTTCTCCACCGCGACCGACCTGGCGGACTACCTGGTGCGTAACAAAGGCTTGGCATTCCGCGACTCGCACGAAGTCGTCGGCCTGGCGGTGGCGCACGGCATCAAAACCGGGCAGGATTTATCGGAAATGTCATTGGAAACCCTGCAAGGCTTCTGCGAGCAGATCACCGACGATGTCTTTGAAGTGCTGACGCTGGAAGGCTCGGTCGCGGCACGCGACCATATCGGCGGCACGGCACCCAATCAGGTGCGTGCGGCCGTGGAACGTGCCAAGGCGTATTTGGCCAACTAAATCGTCAAAATCAGCCATCCAATAAAAACGCCCCAAACGGGGCGTTTTTATTGCTCACAGAACAACCATTGCTAACTAATCAGTCCCTGATGCTCGCTGATTTGTTTGGATCCTTTCTCAACCTCACCATTCAAATCGGCAAATGCAACCACTTTATTGCGCCCGGTCTCCTTGGCGTTGTATAGCGCCTGATCTGCATAGTGCAGCAGCGCCATCTCATCCTCGACTTCGGTCTGCGGATAAGAGACATAACCGATGCTGACGGTAAAACGCACCTCTTTATCCTGCACGCGCAGAATGGAGTCTTCAGCCAGGCGACGGATACGCTCGGCCGCATTCCAGCAGTTGTGCTCCGAAGCCCCCGGCAGAATTACCAAAAACTCCTCGCCGCCGTATCGCGCCAGCACATCGCCCTCCCGCAAGGTATGCTGAATGGATCTGGAGACATTCACAATCGCTTTGTCGCCCACCAAATGGCCGTAAGTGTCGTTAATGCTCTTGAAGTGGTCGATATCGATCATCAGCACGCCCAAAGGTGCTTCGTTGCGCTGAATGCGCTTGAATTCCTCCTTGAGACGCTTCAGACCGAAACGGCGGTTGTAGACATTGGTCAGCCCGTCCAATGCGGCCATGCGTTGCAGACTTTCGTGCGCAATGGCGTTGTTCAGGGCCAAGCCCATGCCCTGGCGGAACATCCGGATCATATTCAGCGACTGTTCGTTGATATGCATCGGCGAAGCCAGCACAAACACGCCCAAATTACGCTGCTTGAACAGCACCGGCACAATCACCACTTCCTGCGGGCGGAACTTGGTCAGCAGCCCGTCCACCTGAATGTTTTCGGGCAGAGTAATGCGCTCGATACGGTGTCCGTCCATCGCCTTAAGCAGATAATCGTGCTGCGCGAGCTGCTTGGCATTGACAATCCCCTGCGCGTAAATGAGCTTCATCTCGCCTTCGTGCTCGATATACAAACCGCCGGCACGGCATACCGTATGCTCGATAAGCAGGCGGATCGCCTCGGTCGACAGCGCCTCCAACTCCAGGTTGGAAGACAGGGCTTTGGAAAAGTTGGTATAGACGTATTCCACTTCGTGGGCGTTCTGCAGCGCTTTGACCATTTCGTTGAAGGCGCGGGCACTGTCACCGAATTCGTCATCGGAAACCGTTTCGATAAAACAGCTGTTGCCCATGCAGTGCGCTTCGGATTCCTGATAGGTTTTATCATTGACCGAGGCTCTGATCATCGCCATGCGTTCGGCCAGCTCTTTCAGATGCGGGCGCACCACAAAATGCACCAACCCGAAGTTCATGATGCCCATCAGCAAACCCGCCATTAAGGACGCGCCGAAAAACAACGGCGTCAATACATAATCGGCCGGCACGCCGACCACAATCATAAACGGCGGGAAAATCACGCCCAGCAACACACCGAGTGTCATCATCCAGATCAACTGATCGGTAAAAATTTTGCGCGTAATCCGGGGCATATGCATTTGCATGGCACGTCTCTCTGAATTAGTCTTCCAGTTGAATAACCGAACGAACTTTTTGGCCTTGGTAGGTAAAGCTGTTTAATGACGCCAAGTCAACCAAACACGCCATGCCGACCACTTGGTAACCGACTTTTTCGCATAGGGCAGCCGCAGCGCCCATTGAGCCGCCGGTGGCAATCAGGTCGTCAAACAGCACAATACGGCTACCGTCGCCTTTCTGCATTTCCAGCGTGTCGCTGCCGTATTCCAAACCGTAATCGATTGAGGCGAATACATTCGGCAATTTGCCGGGTTTGCGTACTTTGATAAAGCCTTTGTTGTGCTTGTAGGCCAACGCCGAGGCAAAAATAAAGCCGCGCGATTCAATCCCCGCCAAACAGTCGATCTGCGCCCACTCTTCCTCGCTGAACAGTGCGCTCATGGCGTCGATGGTTTCGACAAAATGGCTTTTCAAAAGCGGCGAAATATCGCTGAAAAGAATGCCGGGCTTCGGGAAATCGGGAACGGAATCTAAATATTGCGCTAAAGGGTGTTGGGACATAATAGCTTCCTACCTTACATAGACGCGCTGGCGCGTCTAAAAATCAAAACCATTATTGTAACAATTTGCTTGGAAAGACAATGAATTTTACTGATTACGAGATAAGTAAATACCACCAATACATTAGAGAACACTTAAATGTTTTGATCCACCGACCCGGCCTGTTGAGATTTTTCAAGCCGGATTTTTGCCACTCACTCAGCGTGATGCAAAGCCGCTTTGTGCCAGTTTTGTAATGCGGTTTGCGCAGGTTTGTAACCATAATGGGCCGCCAATTTCATCCACGACAGGGCCTGCGCCTCATCGCCCGTTACCACCGACCCCTCATGAAACGCGAGGGCTAGGTTGTACTGCGCCTCTAAATGCCCGCGCTGCGCGGCGAAAAGATTTAATTCGAAGGCTTTGTGTGCGTTGGGCTTCAACGCTTGCCCGGTTTCATACAAGCGGGCCAATTCAAACGCGGCCTGCGGATGACCTTGCTGATAGGCCGAATGAAGCAGATGGGCCGCCATCTCTTCGGAAGCTTCTACCGGAAAGCCTTGTAAATAGAGCCGGGCCAGTTCGGCTTCGGCCAGCACATACTCTTTGAAGGCGCCGTTTTCATAAAGATTGAAGGCGGTCGTTAAATCACCTTGCGCCTCCAGCAGGCGAGCGCGCTGGTAGAGCGCATAAGGGTAATGCTCGTCAGCCAATGCCAGCAGCGTGTTATCCGGAAACCCCTTGACCGGCTTGAGCGTTTGCTTGCGCACCCATTTGGGCGATTTGAAGTCCTTGGTCCACTGCTTAAGCTCTGCCAGACTGGGGCGTTTTTTGGGGTCTTTCTGCGTCATCCACAGCAGCAGATAGCGGATATAAACCGGCAGTTTCTCGACTTTACGGATGGTATGGTGAGAATGCGCCCACATTTGATCATAAGGGTCTTTAACCTTATCCAAACGGTAAATGTGCTTGCC
>JACXUQ010000129.1 GCA_014763835.1 Thiotrichales bacterium | reverse complement strand
TGGCGCAAAGCCATTATTTTTGCCATAGAGCAGCGCATTCCAACGCCGGCACTCAGTTCCGCACTGGCCTTTTTTGACGGTTATCGCTGCGCCAACGGTTCAGCCAATATGCTTCAGGCCCAGCGCGACTACTTTGGTGCCCACACTTATGAACGCGTAGACGCTCCTCGCGGCCAGCGTTTCCATACCGACTGGATCCAATCCGGCGGCAACGTCAGCTCCACCAGTTACGAGGTTTAAGCCATGAGCGAAACAACCGCTTGCACCTATGTGATTTTTGGGGCGACGGGCAACCTGTCACTCACCAAACTCATGCCGGCTTTTTACCATTTGGAAACAGAAGGGCGACTGGCTCCCGGCATGAAAATCATCGCGATCGGGCGCCGCGAATGGAACGACACGCAATGGCTTGAAACGGTTGAAGAATCGGTTAGCAGGGCTGCCAGAGGCGGACTTGAAGGCGATGCTTTTGCTCGCTTTTCAGAACGCATATCCTATTTCAAAATGGACACAGCTGACAGCCAAGGTTATGAAGCCTTAAATAACTTCATTAAATCCCACGGCTACTCAAGCAATATCGCCTTCTATTTATCCATGAGTCCTTCGGATTTTGGTGTAGTGGTTAAAAATCTGGGCGGCACCCAACTCCTCGATGAATCCAACGGTTGGAAAAGGGTGGTGCTGGAAAAGCCTTTCGGCTACGACATGGAGTCGGCCAAGGCTTTACAACACCAACTTAACCACTATCTGAAAGAGGAGCAGACCTACCGCATCGACCATTATCTGGGCAAAGGCATGGTGCAGAACCTGATGGTATTCCGTTTTGCGAATATTCTCATGGAGCCGCTGTGGAACCGCAACTATATCGATCACATCCAGATTACTCACGCCGAGGACCGTGCGGTAGGAACCCGTGCCGGCTACTATGATCACAGCGGGGCGATGCGCGACATGATTCAAAGCCATCTGTTGCAGCTATTAGCCCTGATTGCCATGGAGCCGCCCGCCTCGATGGATGCCGAGGCATTACGCGACGAAAAGGTCAAACTGCTAAAATCGATTCGCCCGATCAATCGCAAGAACGCCAGCGCTCAGTCTTTCCGCGCCCAATATGCGGAGGGTGAAATCAACGGTAAAGCGGTTAAAGCCTATTTGGATGAACCCGGTGTCGCGCCCGACAGTGTCACCGAAACCTACGCGGCCTTGAAACTTTATATCGATAACTGGCGCTGGGAAGGCGTGCCGTTTTACCTGCAAACCGGTAAAAACATGCCGAAAACGCAAACCTTGATCTCCATTTGCTTCAAACATCCGCCGCAGCAGTTTTTCAAAGCCACTCAGGTCAAGAAAATAGAGCCCAACTGGATCGTTTTCAGCATTCAGCCCGAAGAACACATTAAGGTCGAAATGACCGCCAAACAGCCGGGATTGGAGATCAATACCCGCCAGATCAGTCTGGATGCCAGTCTGTGTTACAGCGGTGGCAGCTTCCATAACGACGCCTACGAAGAGCTGTTACTGGATGTCATCAAAGGCGACCGCTCACTGTTTTTACGCTATGACGAGGTCAAAGCCGCATGGAATGTGGTGGACCCGGTGATTCAAACCTGGGCGTCCAATACCGGCTTTATCGAAACCTATGCCGCCGGCACCTGGGGACCGAAAGACTCCGACAAACTGTTTGATCAGCCCGGCCAGGGGTGGCGTTACCATGTTGAACCGCCCCAAAAGGGGACTTGTGAGTAATAAACAGGCCACCTTACCCGCAAATTGGCAAGTGTTCGCTACCGCGGAGGAGGTGGCGGGATTTGCCGTGCATCAGATTCTGGCTTGCGCGAACGAGGCGATTCAAAAGCGCAATGCCTTTCATTTGGTCACAGCCGGCGGCACCACACCGATGAGCATCTACACCAAAATCGCCGCATTACCGCATGCGAGCGACTGGAGCAAATGGCATATCTATATGGGCGATGAACGCTGTTTGCCGTCCGAACATACGGAGCGCAATAGCCGGGCGATTGCTGAAGCTTGGCTAAAAACCAGTGCGATTCCGCCACATCAAATCCATTATATGACCGCCGAAAAAGGAGCCCTTGAAGCAGCCAAGGAATATGCCCCGCTTGTTAGAAACAGGCAATTTGATATGGTCCTGCTCGGCATGGGCGAGGACGGTCATACCGCCAGCCTCTTTCCCGGTCACGACCACAGCCAGGAAGCCAAAGACGAGATCACCGGGCGTTGGGTGCAATGTGAATTCAACTCGCCCAAACCGCCAGCTGAACGCGTGACGCTTTCAGCTGAGAGCCTCTCCAACTGCCGACACCTCTTAAAGCTGATTACCGGCAAAGGTAAACGGGAAGCCATGGCAAAATGGCTCGCAGGTGAGGCCTTGCCGATCAGCGAGATCAACGGCAAAAAGACCTCAGTGCTTCTCAGCCAGGACAGTCTGCCGGAATAAGATGAGGCCAGCGTCATAAATACACGCTAAAGGGGTGGCCTGTTGAGTTTTTTCAACTCAGATTTTGGTGATGCTCGCCGACTCGACATTCTGAATACGTTCTATATTATCCAGCACATCGCCTAATTGGGTACCCGACTCGATTTCAAGCGTCAGTTTCATGATAACCGTACGTTCCTGGCTGTCGGTATGCGTTTGCGAATCGATCAGGTTGATATCCATGTCGGTCAGAGCCCCCATCACGTCGCGCAGCAAACCTTTACGGTCAAAGGCGTTAATCGACAATTCGGCCGTAAAACATGACGGCTCCTGCTCAACATAACTCCAGGAAACCTCGATCAGTCTGCGCAAATCCTCATGCGACAAATTGAGAATATTCGGACAGTCGCTGCGATGCACCGTAATCCCCCGACCCCGGGTGACAAAGCCGACAATGTCATCACCTTTCTGGGGATGACAGCAGGGCGCCAAATGCGTTCTCAGCTGGGATGCACCAACCACATAAACCGGTTTATCGCCAGCAACCGCCTCTGGTTTAGGCGACGGAGTCGCAGTGGGTTTAAAGGCAAAACTTTTTTGTTGCGGTTTAATACGATCCTGAATAGCAGCGGCCAGTTGACGCTCGTTGATCTGCCCCTTGCCGATCGCCTCGAACAATTCATTTTCATCAAGCACTCTAAAACGTTCCAGCACATCAGACGCTTTGACGGTATGCGCATGCAAGCGTTTGATTTCACGCGAAAATACGTTCTCACCTGCCTGAATATTCTGCGCGCGATTCTGCTTATTAAACCAGTTTTTAACTTTATTACGCGCGCTGCTGCTATTGAGATAACCGAGATTGGGGTTCAACCAGTTGCGGCTTGGCGTACCGTTCTTCATCGACAAAATTTCCACCTTGTCGCCGGTCTTCAGCTGTGTGGACAAGGGTTGAATACGGCCGTTGATCTTGGCGCCGCGACAGCCATGCCCGAGCTCGGTATGGATGCTGTAAGCAAAATCGAGCGGGGTTGAACCCTGGCGCAGAGTAATAATGTCGTTGGTCGGCGTCAGCACATAAATATGCTGGCTTTGCAGCTCGGTGCTGATCTCCTTGAACACATCGGGATCATCGCTGTTTTCCAACATCTGGCGTACATTGGCGATGCTTTTCTCAAGATTCTTATCAATCCCTTTGCCGCCTTCTTTGTAGAGCCAATGTGCCGCGACACCAAACTCGGCATAGTGATGCATATCAAAGGTGCGAATCTGAATTTCAACGGTTTTGCCTTCAGGGCCGATAATCACCGTGTGAATCGACTGGTAACCATTATCCTTGGGCGTGGTAATATAGTCGTCAAATTCGTCTTTAATGTAATTCCAGTGGCTATGAATCAGCCCCAAAACCTCATAGCAGTCGCGAACCGTTTCCACATAAATACGCACGGCACGTAGATCATACAGCTCATCGATCGGCAGCTGCTTGCGGCGCATTTTCTTCCAGATGCTGTAAATATGCTTGGGCCTGCCGCTGATTTTGGCCTTGATATGCTGCGAATCCAACAAGGTTTTCAAAATATCGATTACCGATTCGATATAGGCTTCGCGACCGCCACGCTTGGAGTCGAGCTGACCGGCAATGTCTTTATATTCTTCGGGATAGAGGTAACGGAAGGAAAGGTCTTCCAACTCCCATTTCAGTTGCGCGATCCCCAAGCGGTTCGCCAGCGGCGCAAAAACCAGCTGCGTCTCTTCCGAAATCTGCTTGCGTACCGCAGGCTCTTCGAATTTCAGGTGACGCAAACGGGCAACGCGATATGCCAGCTTGACGATCATAATGCGGATGTCAGTCGTCATCGCCAGCAACATCTGACGAAGGCGCTCGTGCTGTATATCCGAACGGTTTGAAATATCCAACTCTTTAAACTGGTTTAAACGGCGAATCCCCTTGACCAGCTCAGCCGTGGCATGCCCAAAATACTTTTCGATATAGGCATTATCGTAGAAATCCTCTACATTGGCGTCGCTCAGCAGGGTGGCCACCAAGGTATCGGCATCCACCTTCACCGCCGAAAGAATCAGGGCGACATCCACACTTCTGACAAAACTCTTTTCAGGCAAACCCTGCGCTTCTATGGCGATCTTGCAAGCTAACTGGCACCTCTCCAACTGCGCTCCGCTGAGAGCGTCTGCCTTAAAAAGCTGATTAAAAAGTTCGGATGGTTGAGTCATGTAACGTCTTTTTTCGGAGTTAACAGGATAAGTTCAAACCCGTATTTTATAACCTTATGCCATCCTTGCCAGTTTTTTTACAAAGAGAGCTTTGCACGAGATGGCTACACGAATAAAAATGGTTAAAAATAGCCTGATTTTTGTTGAAAAACTTGCTAATAGCGAGCTATTAGCTGCGTT
>JACXUQ010000128.1 GCA_014763835.1 Thiotrichales bacterium | reverse complement strand
GCCTTGACGTTGGTACGGCCGATGACTTTAGCGCCGATAGCCGCCTGAATCGCTACATCAAACATCTGACGCGGAATCACTTCGCGCAGTTTCTCGATAATAATCTTGCCGCGCTGCACCGCAAAGCTGCGGTGAACGATGACCGCCAAGGCATCGACCGGCTCGCTGTTAATGAGGAAATCCATACGTACCAGATCACCCGCCTGGAAACGTTTAAACTCATAGTCCATCGACGCATAACCGCGGCTGCACGATTTCAAGCGGTCAAAGAAATCCAATACCACCTCGTTGAGCGGCAGTTCATAGTTGATGGAAACCTGTCCGCCCGAATATTGCATATCTTTCTGGATACCGCGTTTTTCGATACACAGTTTCATCACCGCACCGACATGCTCCTGAGGCACAAGGATATTGGCCTGAATAATCGGTTCGCGAATCTCAGCAATGGTGCTTGGATCAGGCAACTCTGACGGATTGTCAATGCGGATGACATCGCCTTTTTTGGTCAAAACCTCATAAACCACCGTCGGCGCCGTGGTGATCAAATCCAAGTCATATTCGCGTTCCAGACGCTCCTGAATGATCTCCATATGCAGCATGCCCAAGAAACCGCAGCGGAAACCGAAACCTAACGCTTCGGATGTTTCCGGCTCGAAGTGCAATGCAGCATCGTTCAAGCGCAATTTGCGCAGCGCTTCACGCAAATCTTCATAGTCTTCGGAGGTGACCGGGAACAGACCAGCAAAAACACGTGGCTGCGCCGGCTTAAAGCCGGCCAAAGGCTGGATAGCGGGCGCTGCTGCATCGGCCAGTGTATCTCCTACCGGGGCACCATCAATGTCTTTAATACCGGCAACCACATAACCTACTTCACCGGCCGACAAGAACGCCTTGGAGGTACGTTTAGGGGTAAAGATACCAACATCATCCACCAGATAATCTTCCTTGGTGGACATCACGCGCATTTTGGTTTTTTTGCCGATCTTACCGTCGATCACGCGCACCAAAGACACCACACCGAGGTAGTTGTCGAACCAGGAGTCGATAATCAGCGCTTTCAACGGTGCATCCGGATCGCCTTGCGGCGGCGGGATCTTGGTGACGATATCTTCCAACGTCTCTTCGATACCAATGCCCGCCTTGGCACTGGCACGCACCGCATTTTCGGCTTCAATGCCGATAATCTCTTCCACCTCTTCGATAACGCGCTCCGGATCGGCTGCCGGCAGGTCAATCTTATTCAAGACCACCAGTACTTCCAGACCTTGCTCAATCGCCGTGTAACAGTTGGCAACCGTCTGTGCTTCCACCCCTTGCGAGGCATCCACTACCAGCAAAGCGCCTTCGCAGGCCGCCAAGGAACGCGACACTTCATAGGAGAAGTCGACGTGACCCGGCGTATCGATAAAGTTCAACTGATAGGTATTGCCGTCTTTGGCTTTGTAATGCAAGGTCACGCTTTGTGCTTTGATGGTGATGCCGCGCTCGCGCTCAATGTCCATCGAATCCAGCACCTGAGCTGCCATTTCACGTTCGGTCAAGCCGCCGCAATGCTGAATAAAGCGGTCAGCAATGGTTGATTTGCCGTGATCGATGTGGGCAATAATGGAAAAGTTTCGGATCAGTTTCAAAGCGTCTGACATTTAGGCTCCAACAATAAGATAGCGCCCGTACCGGCGCTCCCTGAGTCTTTTTTAATAAAAATCGCTATAAAAAAAGGGGCTTACAGCCCCTTATTCCTTCAGAGAAAGGAAGCGTATGCGCCCATCTCCCCTGAAGTTTCGGTTCAAAATCTAATAGTTGCGTATTTTACGACAAATTATTCGCTGACGCAGCGATAAATCCAACCGTTTTCACGCAACCATTTCTTCGTTCAAACCGCTTATTTTTCCAACACCAAGGGCAGGAACAGCGAACGTTTATTGCGCACCACTCGCACCGGCAATGAACGTCCAGGCGCCGCCTCCTTGATAATCTGACGCAATGCATCCACACTCTTCACCGGCTGGAAGTCGATAGTGACGATTACATCGCCCGGACGAATACCGGCTGTTTTCGCCGCTCCGTCACGCACTGCCGTTACCTTCACGCCAAAGGGCAAATTCAAAGCATCCAGTTCGTCTTTGGTCAGCGCCTCGACGCTCGCGCCCAAACGATCATTTTTGACCTCGCCCATTTGAGCGGAAGCCAGTTGCTCGGCCTTATCCATCTCCGTCAGTTTGACCGTCAAATTCATGCGTTTGCCTTGACGCAGCAACACTACCTTGATCGGTTCATTGATTTTCGCCATCCCCACCAGCGGCGGCAGATCGGAAGACTTCTCCACTTTCTGACCGTTAAACTCCAAAATAATATCACCGGCACGAATTCCGGCACGCTCCGCCGGTGTGTCTGGGTAGGTTTGTCCAACCAACGCACCGGTCGGGGCCTCCAGACCGAATGACTTCGACAAATCACTGGTCACTTCCTGCACCTGCACCCCGAGGAAACCGCGCGCAACCTTGCCGTTGTCCATCAATTGGTTGGCGACATTCATGGCGATATCGATCGGAATCGAGAACGACAACCCCATCGAGCCGCCGCTCTTGCTGTAAATCTGTGAGTTGATACCGACCACTTCACCGGCCAGGTTAAACAGTGGACCACCCGAGTTGCCTGGGTTAATCGACACGTCCGTTTGAATAAACGGTACATAACTGTCATCCGGCAAGGCGCGCCCAAGGGCGCTGACGATACCGTGGGTCACGGTATAATCCAGCCCGAAAGGCTCGCCGATGGCCAACACCCACTGCCCCACCTTCAAGCCCTTGGAGCTGCCTATCTTGGCTGACTGTAGGCCTTTGGCGTCAATTTTAAGCAGTGCCACATCGGTGCGCGGATCGGAACCGACCACCTGCGCTTTCCACTCTTTGCGGTCGCTCATACGCACCACAATATCATCCGCGCCATCAATCACATGGTTGTTGGTCAGGATGTAACCGTCTTCACTGATAATAAAACCGGACCCCAAAGAGTGAACCTCATCTTCCTGCGGCTGCTCCGGCATCGGCTTCATCCCCGGAATGCCGAAAAAATAGCGTAGCAGCTCATCCGGCATACCGGGAATGCCAGGGTGACCGGAGCGCTGAATTTTCTTGGTGGTACTGATATTCACCACCACCGGGCTATTGTCCTCCGCCAGTTGGCTGAAATCCGGCAAACCATAAAATTGAGGACTGGCTGACGACACCGCCGGAGAAGGGGTATTAACGACGTTGTCAGACATGGCATAAGGCGCCTGCGCCATAAACAGTGCACCGGTCATCGCCAAAGCAATCAACGAGACTTTTTTCATACGACTCACCCTACGTTTAATATTCCTAATAGAAAATGAACAACACCCTTATGCTAACCAAAGACAAACCAGCAAAGTCTTAAAACATCCTTGAAAGCAGCACTTAGCCGACGACTTCGCTGATGTGTGGCAATAAGGGGCGATAAAAGCGGCGCGTTATCCACCAACCCAGCAAAAGCCCCATTCCGCCACCGAATACCGCAGCCCAGTCCAAAAGGGTTTCCGAACCTTCAAATATAACCGATACCAAGGCTTTTAAAGTAATCGCCCCTGTAAAAAGACCTATCAAGGGCAGCCCGTACGCCATAAAGGCATGCCTGACCACAATTGATTCGTCCAGCGTCAAGACCACCCTATCCCCCACTTTGGCATTTAACTGATTGATAACAGTCACCGGGGCGCTTGATGTAGAAGAAAACAATTTGGAAAGCGCACTGGTACCACATCCTGACGCCGACTGGCAGCCGCCACAGGCGCTTTGAGGCGTATATTCCACCCGGGCATAATCGCCTTCCACGGCAACTACCACGCCTTGCGTTTTCAAAAAATTTTGTTCCATATTTGCTCCACCACCTGCTAATCCGTATAAAAACTTCTTATCAATCGCGCGATTCTCTATAATAAGCGGTAGTTTAATGCTTCCCGCCTGACTTGTCTGCCAAGAACATCCCCCGGTTCCGCAACAAGCGTTTGCTCAACACCGATTCAAATTCTATGAGAACTTTGTACGAGTGGGGGCGCGAAGGAAAAAAGTTTAAAAATTTGACTGATTGAGGCGAAAATCGCAGCCAATAGAGCTATTGGCAAGATTTTTAACAAAAATCAGATGAATTTCACCCTTTTTTACTCGTGCATCCATCCCGTGCAAAGCTCTCAATACATTCAAGGAAAACTGAGTGGTTAACTCGAAAAGTTTGAAAACAGAGATTTTGGTGATCGGCAGTGGTATTGCCGGGCTGTCCATCGCACTGAAACTGGCAGCCAAACATAAGGTCATCGTTTTGGCCAAATCGTCACTCTCAGAAGGCAGCACCAATTATGCGCAAGGCGGCATTGCTGCGGTACTGGATCCGTTTGACAGCATCGAATCACATATTGTGGATACCGAGGAAGCAGGCGCCGGGCTATGCGACGCTGCCGCCGTTGAACTGGTGGCCAAACACGCCGCTCAGTCCATCCGCGAACTGATCGAACTGGGCGTGCCTTTCAGTCGTTGCGAAGGCAACGAATGCACCTACCCTTTTCATCTGACACAGGAAGGCGGACACAGCCACCGCCGTGTCATCCATGCCGCCGACCACACGGGACACTCTGTATTGGAAACCTTGATTCAGGCCGTGTACAGCCATCCCAATATCACGCTGCTGCCCGATCACATTTCCATTGACCTGATTCTGAATAAAGCGCATAACCGCTGCATCGGTGCCTATGTGCTGAATAAACGCGAAAATACCGTTTACGACATCTGGGCGGACTTCACGGTGTTGGCCACCGGCGGCGCCAGCAAAGCCTATCTGTACACCAGCAACCCGGACACTTCG
>JACXUQ010000127.1 GCA_014763835.1 Thiotrichales bacterium | reverse complement strand
TTATTGGCTCAGTTTGCCCAATAGGAAGTCGATAAAGCCTTCCTGCGCGACATCCTGAGAAGATTCGTCACGGCGGTGTTTGTATTCCAGCATGCCGTTGTCCAAACCGCGTTCGCCGATGACGATGCGGTGGGGAATGCCGATCAGATCCATATCAGAGAACATGACGCCCGGACGTTCGGCGCGGTCGTCAAACAACACATCCACGCCTTTGGCTTGCAGCTCGGCATAGAGTTTTTCGGCTACTTCCGCCACGCGCGGCGATTTATGCATCTGCATCGGTACAATGCACACCTGGAATGGCGCAATGGATTCCGGCCACATAATGCCTTTGTCGTCGTAGTTCTGCTCAATCGCGGCGGCGACGACACGCGTCACGCCGATACCGTAGCAGCCCATTTCCAACACTTGTGCGCGGCTGTTCTCGTTCTGCACGGTGGCGTTCAAGGCCGCCGAGTATTTGTTGCCTAATTGGAAAATATGCCCCACTTCGATACCGCGGCGGATTTCCAGTTTGCCTTTGCCGTCCGGGCTTGGATCGCCTTTGACCGCATTGCGGATATCGGCCACCAGGGTGATTTGCGCATCGCGTTCCCAGTTGGCACCGGTGAAATGGTAGCCGTCTTCGTTGGCGCCACAGACAAAGTCGCTCATCACGGCGGCGGTACGGTCAACAATCACCGGAATATTCAAGCCCACAGGGCCGATGGAGCCGGCGTTGCAACCAGCGGCGGCCAGGATGGCTTCGTCGCTCGCCATTTCCAACGGATCGGCGACCAGTTCCAGCTTCTGCGCTTTGATTTCGTTGAGTTCGTGGTCGCCACGTACCACCAGCGCCACCACAGGATGCGCTTCGGTTGCGCCTTTGACCAGCAGCGTTTTGGCGACGACTTTTTTCTTCAGTTGCAGAAAATCGCAGACTTCTTCAATGCTGTGTTTGCCAGGTGTAGCCACTTTGGTTAATTCGGCTGTTGGGGCGGCACGTTCACCACGTGGTGCGACCGCTTCAGCCAGCTCAACATTGGCGGCGTAATCCGATTCGGTTGAGAAAGCGATATAGTCTTCACCGGAATCGGCCAGAACGTGGAATTCGTGCGAACCTTCACCGCCGATGGAGCCGGTATCGGCCTGTACCGCGCGGAAATTCAGACCCAAGCGGCTGAAAATGCGGTTGTAGGTGTCGTACATATTATCGTAGGTGGCCTGGAGGCTGTCGTGATCCATATGGAAAGAGTAGGCGTCTTTCATAATGAATTCACGTGAACGCATCACCCCAAAGCGCGGACGGATTTCGTCGCGGAATTTGGTTTGGATCTGGTAGAAGTTGGCCGGCAGCTGTTTGTAGCTGCGGATTTCGCGACGTACCAGATCGGTAATGATCTCTTCGTGCGTCGGCCCCAACACAAAATCGCGGTCGTGGCGGTCTTTAAAGCGTAACAGTTCCGGGCCGTAGTCTTCGGCTCGGCCGGATTCGTCCCACAGTTCCAACGGCTGCACCACCGGCATCAATATCTCTTGCGCCCCGGCGCGGTCCATTTCCTGGCGGATAATCGCTTCTACTTTGCGCAGCACACGCACGCCCAGCGGCAGCCAGTTGTATAGACCGCCCGCCAGAGGGCGGATAATGCCGGCGCGGATCATCAGCTGATGGCTGATAACCACCGCATCGGAAGGGGTTTCACGGGTGGTGGAGAGCAAGAGGTTGGATGTTTTCATTACGCTGTAATACCTTCAAAACAACAGGAAAAAAGTTGGCGGTATTTTAGCACACGGGCAGGGGGTCTCGTGTGCCAATTATGGGGATGTCAAAATCGTGCAAAGACTAAATTCAGTCGCAGAATTTCTCGGAAATATGCTCACGCACAAAGTTCTCGAACTTTTCCACCGGTAGCGGTGGCGAACAGTAGTAACCCTGATAGCTGTCGCACCCGATGTGTTTCAGGTATTCCAACTGTTCGTGGGTTTCCACCCCTTCGGCCACCACATGCAGTTTGAGGGTTTGCGCGATTTTAACGATGGTTTCGATAAACGCCGCACCGGTTTCCGACGCATAGTCGTCCATAAAAGATTTGTCGATTTTAAGGGTGTTCAGCGGGAAACTTTTTAGATAGGCAAGCGACGAGTAGCCGGTCCCAAAATCGTCCAGAGAGATCGTTGCGCCGAGTTTGGAGATACGGAACAAGGAATTCAAATTGTTATGAGAGCGTTCGATAAACACCGACTCGGTGATTTCCACATCGAGTTTGCTCGCCTCAAACCCGGGGGTATGAATCAGCGCCTTGAAGTTTTCGTCGAAATGGTTGTCGAGAAACTGCACCGCAGACAGGTTAACGGACACCGGAATATCGATTATGCCCCGTTGTTTCCATTGCATTTGCTGGTCAATCGCCTGCTTCAGAATCCACCAGCCGAGTTCGACAATCATGCCGTTGCGTTCCGCCGCGGGGATAAACTGATCCGGCGGAATAAAGCCTTTTGTCGGATGGTTCCAGCGTATCAGCGCCTCGACGCCGATAACATGGAAATCGTGAATGGAGATCTTGGGCTGATAATAGAGTTCAAATTGTTCATGGTCGAGTGCTTCGCGGATATCGTGTTCCAGTTCGATTTCCGCCAGAACCTGGCGGTGCAGCTCTTCGGTAAAGAATTTAAACTGGTTTTTGCCGGAGTTTTTCGCCTCGTACATGGCAATATCGGCATTTTTTAGCAGGTTGACGATATTGTTGCCGTCTTTGGGGTAAAAGGCCACGCCAATACTCGCGGCGACCTTAACCGGGTGTATATCCACCAGATGGACTTCCTTGATGCGGGTGAGAACCCGTTCAATGATATGGGTCAATTCCAGATTGTTTTTGTAATGGCTTAAGACAATAACGAACTCATCCCCGCCGACACGGGCGATGATGTCGTATTTACGCAGAACATCCTGAATCAGACCAGCCACACTTTGCAGCAGTTTGTCGCCGATTTCATGGCCTAGAGAGTCATTGACCTTTTTAAAGTCGTCCAGATCCATAAACAGCAGTGCAAATTCGGTGTTGTTGCGGGCGGCTTCGGCAATCAGCCAGCTCAAGCGTTCATTAAGCTGATTGCGGTTGGCCAACCCGCTCAATTCGTCGGTGTGCGCCAGGCGATAAAGCTCGTCACGCTCCTGCTCCAGACGGGCAAAGGTTTGTACCATGGAGGCGCGAACATATTCCAGTTCGCGGATTTTGCATTGGGAGGGGATTTCTGACTGATAGTAGGCGTACTGACGCAGTTTTTCGAGCGGAATGGTTAGAATCTGACGCAAGGCCAGCCAGAAGAGGGCGAAGAGTAACAAGGGAACCAGCCCGAAGAGCATCATAAAATCGATCTGATGCTGCGAGAAATAGTTAATCAGGTAGTCCTGGTCGGGGTAGATAAAAAGCGACAATTCATGCGGTTCGTCTTGAATATAGAAACGAATCGGGGTTTCAAAGATCTGCTGCTGAATGAGTTGCGTGGCACTGATTTTATCCAATCTGGACACCGTCATTTGACGCGGTGGCGGCGTGAGGATGTGGGGATTGGTGGTGACCAGGATTTGACTGCCGTAGGCTACGGCCATTGAGTCGATCAACGGGTTGGTGGCCACTTTGCGATTCAAAAAAGAGGTGAAACCTTTTATCGATTCTAGATTGTGGGTTTCCGTGGAAATAACATAGGCGCTTTCCGACAGATCATGGCGGATATTTTCGAGAATCAGGTCGGTTTTGCGCTGCTGGTCTTCCAAAAAGTAATAGAAGAAAACGCTGTAGAAAACGGTGACAATAATCAGGATGATGGAAAGTAGAAATTGTTGGATACCGAACATTTACAGCAGGTCTCTGATAGGAAATTGAGCGCGATTCAGGCGTTCGATTAATGGCGGTGAAAGTTCGTTGTCAAGCCATTCGATATCGTGCAGACTGGCTTGAAAATCTTCGAATGAGCCATTTTCGAGGTAGGGTTTTACAGTGTTGTAATAGCCGGCCGGGTCGGTTTTCAGCACCTCAAGAGCTCGGGAAACCGCCTGTTTCAGACCTATGAATTGATCGCGATGTTTCAGCAGCACGTTTTTGGGGGTGTAGAGTGCATCCACCACCAGTAGATTGAGGTTGTCCGCTGTTGACGCCAGGGTGTTGAATCCGCGTTGTTGCAGTGCGAAGTTATATGGATTGTAGGTGACGATAATCGTCGGCTCGGAAAACGTCTGGTTTTTGATGGTGGTGACGATTTTCACTTGATCCTTGTTGTGGTAATTAAATTGTTTGTCTTCCAGCGCGTTTTGTTTAATGAACTCCTCAAACACGACTTTATTGATGGTGTCCAGTTCCAGGTAGACATCAATGGGCGTCTGCATGGCCTGCAAAGCTTCCAGTGTGACATTGCTCATCACCATGTCGCCGCCGTTTGAGCGGTCGAACATAATCACCGGCACCAGGTCGGGTTGCATTTTGCTGACTTGATAAAACTCGTGCTGTGTGCCGGTAAAAGCGTGCTTCTGCGCGTTTTGGTAGATATGGATATTTTCGCCGAGAGAGACGACATTAGATAATTTGATGTTTAAAGGTTCGAGCCAACCCTGTTCCTTGGCATAAAACAGCGGGGAAAAACCGATCCAGGAATTGGTCATAATCTCCAGACGGTCGGATTCTTTGTTGCTGCAGCTACTTAAAGTAAGCGCGATAAACAGCGAAAGCAGGGTGCTGAAAACAGTCAGGATATTTCTGGTCGGTTGTTTTGGCATGTTTGCTCAGACTAACAAATTTTAAGGATTTCACTTTACCACAATTTTTTTGTGTTAAAAAAGGCCAGACGCTCAAAATCGTCTGTTTGGGTTATCCGCTCAACCAATCCCTTATGTTATACATGGGCACATCGATTAGCCCCGAATAAAATTCTGCGGGACTTAAAGGTTACTTATTCTAGGCGTGACTCGCCGGCCTTAGTCATTCTATG
>JACXUQ010000126.1 GCA_014763835.1 Thiotrichales bacterium | reverse complement strand
AGTTTGGCGCTCTCGAGTTCGTTTTTCTTACCGGACAACAAGCCCTGCACGGCCTGTTTGGCGTCGTTGATCCATTGACCGACTTTCGGGCGCTCTTCGGCGGACAGCTGCCCCAGGGTTTTCATAATTTCGGTTAACTGGCCTTTTTTGCCCAGATACTGCACACGCAGTTCATCCAGTTGCGCCAGTTCGCTGACCGCATCAATGGCCGCCTGCGCTTGGGCGATAATCTCTTGAAGTTTTTGTTGCATATTCACAATGCCTTAAATCGATTAAGAATTAGTGGAGTGCGCCTGATTCAACCTACCTACCCGGCCTGTTGAGTTTTTAAGCGTCTTAAAAACGGTTATAAAACAAGTTACTTTTAGCCGCCTTAAGGTGCCAAATACCCTGTTTTATAACCTTTTGAATCCCTAGAACGGGTCAAAAAAAATAGGGGACAAAAGTTAAGTTTCTAACTCATGCCCCCTATCTATGGGTCATTGCCGGTTGGACACCGGCAACACAACGCTAGCTGTTACACCAGTGCCGCTTTCGCCTTTTCAGCGATGGCCGCAAATGCCGCCATATCATGGATAGCGATGTCAGAAAGCACTTTACGGTCAACCGTAATACCTGCTTTGTTCATGCCATCGATCAAACGGCTGTATGTCATACCGTTCATACGAGCCGCAGCGTTGATACGCGCGATCCATAGGCGACGGAACTGACGCTTACGCTGACGACGGTCACGGTAAGCATATTGACCTGCTTTGATTACCGCCTGACGAGCAACGCGGAAAACCTTGCGTCGCATGCCATAGTAACCTTTAGCTGCTTTTAGAACCTTATTGTGTCGACGACGAGCGATGACACCACGTTTAACTCTTGCCATTTCTCAATCTCCCTTATACGTAAGGCAACATACGACGAACCATTGCTACATCATGATCATGGATCATGTTTGGAGCACGCAACTGACGCTTACGCTTAGTCGACTTTTTGGTCAGGATGTGACGTAGGTGAGATTGTTTGCACTTAAAACGGCCTGAACCGGTTTTTTTGAAGCGCTTGGCAGCACTACTGTTTGTTTTAATTTTTGGCATTGAATCCAACTCCGCATTTAAGTGTTCACTCTGTTGGATTTGAAATTTTCATTTCGTTCAGAGCACACTTCATTTCTTACTTAACCCCGCTTGAATCGCTCCTGACGGGGCCTTACTAGGAACAACTAACAGCACTGAGGGAGCTGCACCGGTAACGCATTGCGATTTATCTCAAAACGTCCCAGTCGTTGTAGTGGCAATAACCGTTTGGGGTTATCTACCTTTTTTTGCCGGAGCCACCATCATTTGCATCTGACGGCCTTCCATCTTAGGCATCTGTTCAACGGTTCCCACCTCTTGAACATCGTCCTTGATACGCTCCAGCACTTTCAATCCCAGTTCCTTGTGGGTGATTTCGCGACCACGGAACCAAATGGTTACCTTGACGCGATCTCCCTTCTCTAGGAATTTCATCAGGTTGCGTAGTTTGACCTGATAATCTCCCTCCTCAGTTCCTGGGCGAAACTTAACTTCTTTAACCTGCACTTGCTTTTGGTTTTTCTTGGCTTCGTGCTGTTTTTTCTGTTGTTGGTAAAGGAACTTACCGTAATCCATGATCCGGCACACCGGCGGCACGGATTTTGCAGAAATCTCAACCAGATCGAGTTCTGCATCCATCGCAGCTTGTAGCGCTTGCTTAATCGGAACAACACCCAGCTGTTCCCCCTCTGCATCAATCAAACGCACTTCCGGAGAAGTGATGGCTTCATTGATTCTATCTTTTGGTGCTTCAGGTTGTTGTGGACGAGCCCCACGGCTGCCACCTGGTTTTCTCACTGCGATGGTAATACCCTCCAATTACAAAAAAAACAGACTAAGCTTCGACAATGCGACCCAAGTTAGCGATATCGTCATTTAACAGGTTCAGGAATTCATCAAAATCGAAGCTGCCAAGGTTGTTACCACCGCGGGCACGCACATTGACGGTGCCATCTTGCATTTCCTGATCGCCAACGACCAGAATATATGGCACACGCTGCATAGTGTGTTCGCGAATTTTAAACCCAACCTTCTCATTTCTCAAGTCAGTTTCGACTCTAAACCCGTGTTTTTTCAATTTTTTAGCGAAATCGCCCACATATTCATTGTGGACTTCGGCAATCGATGCAATCACAATTTGCACCGGAGCCAACCAGGTCGGGAACTTGCCTTCGTAATGTTCAACCAAAATACCGACAAAACGTTCCAACGATCCCAAAATCGCGCGGTGAATCATCACCGGATGGTGTTTTTCGTTGTCTGCGCCTACATAAACCGCGTTCAAACGCTCTGCCTGTGTCATCGAGAAATCCAACTGGATCGTACCGCACTGCCAAACACGACCGATACAATCTTTCAACTGGAATTCAATCTTAGGACCGTAGAACGCGCCTTCCCCGGGCTGCAATTCATAGCTCAAGCCGGCGTTTTTCAAGGTGTTTTCCAGTGCGGTTTCCGCCAGATCCCAAACCTCATCCGAACCCACGCGCTTTTCCGGACGTGTGGAGAATTTCACGGCGATATTGTCAAAACCGAAGTCCGCATAGGTCTGGAAAACCAAGTCGATACACGCCTGCACTTCAGCCTGAATCTGATCCTGCGTACAGAAAATATGCGCATCATCCTGCGTGAATGAACGCACACGCATCAGACCGTGCAATGTACCGGAAGGCTCATTACGGTGAACCAAACCGAACTCGGCAATACGCACCGGCAAGTCACGGTACGAATGCAGCTGACGGTTGTAGACCTGAATGTGCCCCGGACAGTTCATAGGTTTGACCGCATAGTCGCGGTTCTCGGTTTCCGTGGTGAACATATTGTCCTTGAACTTGTCCCAGTGTCCCGATTTTTCCCACAGCACACGGTCCATAATCAGCGGCGTGCGGATCTCTTCATAGTCATTCAACACCAACTGCTGGCGCATGTAGTCTTCAACGATACGGTACAACGTAGTGCCTTTGGGGTGCCAGAAAGCCATACCCGGCGCCAGGTCTTCAACATGGAACAGGTCCAGCTGACGACCCAGTTTGCGATGGTCACGCTTCTCGGCCTCTTCCATCATCTTCAGGTAATCCGCCAATTCTTCCTTGCTGGCGAACGCCACACCGTAAATGCGCTGCAACATCTTGTTCTTGGAGTCACCGCGCCAGTAAGCACCGGCAACATGCGTCAATTTAAACGCCTTGATAAAGCCCATATTCGGTACGTGCGGACCACGACACATGTCGATATATTCTTCGTGGTGGTAAAAACCGAACTCCGTTTCCATCGGCAGATCGGCAATCAATTCCAACTTGTAGTCTTCACCGCGTGACTGGAAGATTTCAATCGCTTCGGCGCGAGGCGTCATCTTCTTAATCACGCCATATTTGGTTTTGGCCAGCTCCTGCATGCGCTTTTCGATCACAATCAGATCGTCCGGACCGATTTTGGTTTCCATGTCGATGTCGTAATAGAAGCCGTTTTCAATGACCGGACCGATTGCCATTTTGACATTCGGATAAAGCTGCTTCAACGCATGCCCCAGCAGGTGCGCGCAGGAGTGGCGCATAATATGTACACCGTCAGCATCCTTAAGCGTAACGATTTCCAGAGAAGCATCCGTGGTAATCAGATCGCACGCGTCTTTTAATTCGCCATTAACGCGCCCGGCCACCGTGGCTTTTGCCAGCCCCGTACCGATGCTTTCAGCCACTTGCATGACTGAGACTGCGCCATCAAATGATTTGGTTGAACCGTCAGGTAAGGTAATGATTGGCATGAATTTCTTCTCTTTCAGTGTACAGTTTGAAAATAAGCTGGGTATTTTAGCATTTTCTTATCTTCGCATGTAATGCTTACAGTGATTAAATTGCGCTATCGTATCGATAGCTTTTCCAGCGACAATAAAAAACCCACCAGGCCGGGTGGGTTTTTACTGTAAATCGTTAATTGAAAAACACTAAATCATGCCGGCCTGTTCGGCAGTTTGATACGCTTTTTGAAGCAACTCTTCGTAAGTATCCGATGTCATACCAAAATAATCCAAGGCATTCAGCACCCCTTCGGGCAACTGTTCACGATCTTCGTCACTCAAATCCGCTACGCCGTTTTCCACCCCAAGACGAAATGCACCATCTTCGGCCATATAGATGACATATGCAAACGCCTTGAAGCGCTCATCGGCTCTCTCCGGCGAGTGATGATTAGCCACCCCCATGATGACCCCCTGAGGGAACTTCCATTGCTGTAATAAACGCGCACTCATCATGGCGTGATTGGTACCATACACCCTCGTTTCAGCAGCAGGTAAAAGCGCGATATTGTAGTCCGTCTCCCGCATCACCGCGATATACTTGTCACGATCTTCAACCGCCAACAGATAAATTCCCAAATCGCGCATCAACCCTCCCAGAAAAGCCTCTCCGGAGTTCACATGCACCGCTTTTGCCAATGTCTGAGCGACAAAAGCTGCCAACAACGAGTTTTTCAAAAAGTGTTTTTCGCTAAACGGCGGTTTTCTTTTAAAGGTCGTCTTATAGTTGATGGCGTGAGCCATCATGCGCACCTCTTGAGTCCCTATGCGCGTAACCGCTTCTTCCAACTCGGTAATTTCCCGCCCCATGTAATACTTGGCTGTATTCACCACACCAATCAAACCAGCTACCAAGCGCGGATCCATGGCAATCAGCTGAACGATATCATCAATATGCACATCACCGCCACCCGCCAAAAGACGCTCCAGCTTCATCAAAGCTTCAGGAAAATGCGGCAAATCATCTAACGCCTTAAGACGCTCAATAATCTCCTTACTGACATTTGGCTTACTGCCCTGTGACTCAGACACAACGACCTACCTTATGAATAAACTTCAAAATCCGCATTAAGCTAATTTTCGTACAAACAATCACTTATTAA
>JACXUQ010000125.1 GCA_014763835.1 Thiotrichales bacterium | reverse complement strand
CAACAAACAAAGAACTCGACGCCAGTAGGGGTAAGTCGAGAAAAATCAGGCTATTTTTAACCATTTTTATTCGTGTAGCCATCTCGTGCAAAGCTCTCATAATTTCACTGCTTAAAAGACGATGTTGCATGGTGCGCGATTCCAGCTTTTTGAAGAGAGCTTAACTTATCAGTTATACACCAATTGACACGCTAATGTCGATTCATTCAGAGCCTGTCGGCTTGGCCGTTTGGCCTGCATTAAAATCCACCCTCGCTGCGCCATCGCTCCTCAAAGGTTTTCATGGCTTCAAGCAGAACTGGGGCGGGCTGCAAAAAGTTTGTGCCGTCCAGAGTCATGATCCGGGTGCCTTTGGGGAGCTGCATCAGTTGGCAGGCCGGTGTGAGTTGGCGTTCGAAAATAAACACGATCTGCGGCGGGTGTGCGGCGATAAAACGTTCCAAACCATTGGTTTTTGACGTAATCGGCAGATGGGTAATGCGCTGCGGCTTGCCGACGATGTCAAAGCCCATGTGGCTGAAGAGGTCGGACAAAAACGCGTCACGGCCAAAAGCGTAGGGCTGGCCGGAGCAGGAGGAGATCAGCAGTGCTTTTGGATGATTCTGATTCAGCGCTTGGATTGCGTTTGTTTGGTTACGCCAAATCTCCGGGAATTTCAGGGCCTTTTGCAGTGCCGCCTGATCGCCGCTTGCCTGGGCGATTTGCAGCAGATTGTCTTCAATCTGTTGCATGGAGCCGAAACTTTGCAAACGCAGCGCCTGTTTAACATGGCCTTTAATCGCATCAAAATCGGCGCGAGGAGTCCAGTCGGAGGTAATCCATAAATCGGCATCCAGATCGGCAATGGCTTGGGCGTCCGGGTCAAGCAATCCGCCGGTGGTGGCTAGTCCCAATTCTTTATCATAGCGGCTGGTACCGACAAGGCAGGACTTGAGCCCAAGATAGTCGAGTTGATGCGTGATATAGGGCGATTGGCTGATCATCCTTGGACAATCGGCGGAGGCGTTTGCAAAGACGAAGAGCAGGAGCAACCCCCCGTTTTTGATGAGACGAATCATGCCATAAACTCCAGAATTTTGTTGATAGCGAGATGCTGCTCGCAACAGTCCGCCAAGCGTTCGATCTGCTTTTCCCGGTTGATATTCAGATCAAAGGCTTCGCTTTTGGACAGACCGGCCCAGTTTAGTAGTGCTTGCAACGCAAGTGGTTGGTCGAACAAACCATGGCAGTAGGTGACAAACAGTTGGTTATCGGCGCTGATGGCGCCGTCGGTTTCATTATTGTCGAAGCGGATCGCAGGCGTGAGCGAGCCGAAGTCGGTGCTGCCTTGATGAATTTCGTAGCCTTGCATGGCGGCGCCTGAATCATCCAGCAGGACCCGGCCTGTTCGGTTTTTAAGCTGCTTTTTTTCGCCATAAACCGTGTGATACGGCATAAGAGCCAAGCCGGCTATTTCGGTGGTTTGGGATTCGATTTTGTGCGGGTCGAGCAGTTTTTCACCGAGCATTTGCAGACCGCCGCAGATGCCGATGAGTTTGCCGCCATAGCGCAGGTGTTTTTGCAGATAATCTTTCCAACCTTGCGATTTTAACCAGGCCAGGTCAGACATAACGCTTTTGGAACCGGGCAGAATCACCAGATCGGCAGCGGGGATGGACTCGTTATGTTTGACCCATTGGAATTCCACTTGCGGATGGTGGATTAGCGGATCAAGGTCGGTGTGGTTGGAAATATGCGGCAATAATGGGCTTATGATTTTAATGACATTGGAGCTCTGTGTCTCTGTGCCTTTGTGGTTGAAGCTTACTGCATCTTCGGCATCGAGATGCAGGCCATGGAGATAGGGCAAAACGCCCAATACCGGCTTGCCGGTTTTGGCTTCGAGCCAATCCAGCCCGTCTTGCAGCAGTTTGATATCGCCGCGGAAGCGGTTGATCACAAAGCCTTGAATACGATTCCTTTCAGATGCACTCAAACATTCCAGTGTGCCGACAATATGGGCGAAAACACCGCCTTTGTCGATATCGGCAATCAATATCACCGGACAGTCGATCGCTTCGGCAAATCCCATATTGGCAATGTCGCCTTCCCGCAAATTGATTTCGGCAGGCGAGCCGGCGCCTTCGACGATAATGTTGGGATAACGTTCTGAGAGTATTTGGAAGGAATTGAAAACCGCTTGCGCGGCTTTGGGTTTGTAGGCGTGGTAGTCCATGGCATTGAGATTGCCGATGGAGTGGCCTTGCAGAATCACCTGTGCGCCGGTGTCGCTGTTGGGTTTGAGCAACACCGGGTTCATATGCACGCTCAATGGTACTTTGGCGGCCTGCGCCTGCAACGCCTGCGCCCGGCCGATTTCGCCGCCGTCGGCGGTGACGGCGGAGTTAAGCGCCATATTCTGCGGCTTGAAAGGCGCTACACTTAGACCTCTGCGCTGCAGAACACGGCACAGACCGGCCACCAGCGTGCTTTTGCCGGCGTCGGAGGTGCAGCCTTGAACCATTAAACAGTGTGCCATCAAAGTTGACCTTTAATTCCCATAAAGAATTGACGGCCGCCGTTGCTGTAAACGTAGTCAGCGGTGGTTTGCGTGGCCTTGCTGACGTTTTCGGTGTAGGCGTCATCGGTTAAGTTGATGATTCTGCCGTAGAGGCTGAGGCTGGGGGTGATCTGGTAATCGGCTTTCAGATCGGTCACAAAATAGTGGCCGATGTCGATGTGATAGGGATCGCCATTGGCATCGTTATTACCGTAAGTGGTCGCAAATTGTTCGCCGATGTAGCGGGTTTCGAGGCCGATATGCCAGTGCTTGATGCCGTAATAGTCGAGCGCCAGATTGCCTTGCTGTTTGGGACGGTAAGGCAGGTCGTCGCCGTTTTCATTTTTGGCGCTCAGCCAGGTGTAGTTGAGTACCATGTCCGTTTTGAGAGCGTCAAAACTCCGTTTGTAGGCGAGTTCTACGCCTTTGCTGATCACTTTTTGATCGGCATTTTTGTAGTAGTAGGGGGTTGTATAGGGCGGTGGTGAGGGCACGTATTCGATCAGGTCGTCTATGCGGCTGTCGAAATAGGTCGCCTCAAGTCCGTAAAGGCCCAGTGTGATGTCGTAACTTGCGGATTTTTCGGGGCTTAATGGCGCTGGATTGGGGCGTGACAATTGCGACAGGGTTGGGGCGCTATAGGCGGTGCCGATATTGGCGCCGATAAATACCTCGGGGGTAAAGAGGTTTCTGAAACCGATTTTGCCGGTGACGGCATTATCAAACCGGTCAAATTCGTCATAGCGCAAAGATTCGTTTAGGGTGAGCGACCCGAACAGGCGGTGAGCGTGTGTCAGAGCGTAGCCGATATTATTGAAACGGTCACGGGTCAGATAGGTTGTTTCAGCCAGATACTCTTTGTGGTTGAGGGCGATCTGCACGAAATTGTCGTCGCCGTAACGACGACCCAGCTGCACGCCCTGTTCATTGATAAGCCCGTGATATTCACTGCCGTAGCCGATATGCGTTCGGTCAATGCTGTTTTGACTGATATGAACCCGGCTATTCCATAGGGGGGTAGTAAACAGATATTGCAGTTGACGTACCGATTGCTCGAAGCTCCCGCTATTGATGGTGTCATCAGGGTTGGTCGTGCTGTCGTAATCGTTGTGACCGCTTGAACGTTTGATGAGCGTTTCGATACGGTGCTGCGGGGCCGGTTGAATGCCCATTTTGAAGCTGACATCGTTCTGTTGGTAGCCGTCTTTCTCGAATGCTGTGTGGCTCTCTTGTGCCGGTCTGATTGCCGAGAAACCGTCGGTGGCCAGGCTCATCAGGTTGAAGTTGAAATCGAATTGTTCATTGCCTGCGCTGAGGCCCGTGGTTATTTTTCGTGTGTGGTTGCTGCCGACCTCCAGGTCGACGTGGGCATGATCCTGGCCTTTTTGCGTGACGATGTTGATCACCCCGGCTGTTGCGTTGGCGCCCCAGACACCGGATTGCGGGCCCTTGATGATTTCGATGCGTGCAACATCACTAAGGGAGATGTTTTCAAGGTTGGCGCCGCCTAACCCGGCTGGATCGGTCATGTCTATGCCATCGACAAGAATCAGGATATTTTTGCTTTCAAAGCCACGCAGATATACTGAGGTAGCCTTGCCCAAACCGCCGGAACCTTTGATGCTCAAACCGGGTACTGTTTTAAGGGCATCCGCAAGGGTTTGATACTGTTTTTCGGCAATCTCTTCGGCGCTGATCAGCGTGATATTCGACGTGACATCGCGCAAGGATTGTTCGGTATTGTTGGCGCTTACCACAATCTGTTCGAGTTGCGTGCTGGCTGTGGCTAAAATGGGGGTGGCAAGCAAAGCAACCGCAATCGCTTTGTTTAAGGGGTGTAATTTCATGATATTCCTTCATTTCATAGTTTTTGTGAACGAAGGCAAACGGAAACAGCGGGTGAGCAGGGCTACCCGGCCTGTTGAGAATAAATTACGTTGTTTGCGCGAGGATTTTTGCATCGCTTCTGCGCAGCCAAGCTGGCCTATTCTTCCGTATTGCCCACCGCAATCGGTTGATGACGTAAAGATTACGTCGATTTTTCAGGCCGGTATCCGGGCTTAAGAGCGCTTCGGGATGACCTTCTCGGAAACTGTAGTTTCCAATGGCATTACCATCCGTCTTCTCTATCACCGTTGCGGGGGCAGCGTTGGATTTGGGGGTTTCAAAAAGTCCCGCACCAAACTTCCCGTTTAACTTACCCGAATTGGCGGGTAGGCACCTGAAAGGCGGCTATTTTACATGCTCATTGATACGCTGACAACCGTTTTGCGCGCTGCCGCTAGGGAGTTCGTAGTGCGGTTTTTGTGTTGGGGAGCATCTCTGCATGATAAGTATTCTTAGAGAGCTTTGCACGAGATGGCTACACGAATAAAAATGGTTAAAAATAGCCTGATTTTTCTCGACTTACCCCTACTGGCGTCGAGTTCTTTGTTTGTT
>JACXUQ010000124.1 GCA_014763835.1 Thiotrichales bacterium | reverse complement strand
GGCGCAATTTCGGGCAATTAAGCGCCGAGACTGTCCACGCGGATGCGCATGATCTCGCCGTCAATTTCGTCCATTGACTGCAGTGCAGCCAGAGCCTGGTTCATATCCGTTTCCTTGACCACATTGGTAATCATCACCAGAGTGGCGTCTTCACGGTTGCTGGCGCAAGGTTCCTGTATCAGATGCTCGATACTGATATGGTTGTCACCAAAGACTTTGGTAACTTTGGCCAAAACGCCGGCGTGATCCTTGGCGAAACAACGCAAGTAGTAAGCCGATTCGATTGCCTCAATGCCGACCACGGGGGCTTGTTGCAACTGATCCAGTTTGAAGCCGAGGGCCGACAAGCGGTCTGCCTGCGGCTGGCTGGCGGCACGAATCACATCAATGATATCCGCCACCACGGCACTGGCTGTCGGGCCTGCACCCGCGCCCGGCCCGTAATACATCGTCGGACCAACGTGATTGCCATAGGCCATGACCGCATTCATCACGCCAAACACATTGGCAATCAATACCGATTTTGGCACCATAGTTGGGTGTACACGCAGCGAGAAACCGTCTTCCGTGCGGCGTGCCAAACCAAGATGCTTGATCTCAAAGCCCAGCTTGTCGGCAAAACGGATGTCGTCCGCGCTGATTTTGCTGATGCCTTCGGTATAGACCTTGTTGAACTGCAATTCGATACCGAATGCAATGGAAGCCAAAATCGTCAGTTTATGGGCTGCATCAATCCCTTCCACGTCGAACGTCGGATCGGCTTCGGCATAACCTAGTTCCTGCGCCACTTTCAGCACCGCAGCGAAATCGGCGCCCGGTTTTTTCATTTCGGTCAGAATGTAGTTGCCGGTACCGTTGATAATGCCGGCCACCCATTCAATACGGTTGGCAGCCAAACCTTCACGTAACGCTTTGATAACCGGAATGCCGCCTGCCACGGCCGCCTCATAGGCGACAATCACATTGTGTTGTTGCGCCAAAGCAAACAGCTCATTGCCGAACTCGGCAATCAATGCCTTGTTGGCGGTAACGATATGCTTGCCGTTGCGGATGGCGGTTTCCAGCAGGGTTTTGGCCAGGCCGGTGCCGCCCATCAGTTCGACGACAATATCGACGTCCGGATGGTTGACCACATCCAACGGTTGGTCGGTCAGGGTAATGCCGCTGGTATCGACGCTACGAGGACGGTTCAGGTCACGCACGGCAATAATGGAAATCTCAATCGATTGGCCCAGACGGCGTTGGATTTCAGTCAGGGTGTTTTGCAGAATCGTTACCGTTCCGCCTCCGACTGTACCCAACCCTAATAGACCAATTTTGACTGTTTTCATGTGTTTTCCCTGTTTAACGTTGCAGTGCGTATATTGTTTTAAAGGATTAAAAGAGGCGACTTAGTCGTGCGCGTCCACTTTAATCAAACCGTCTTTGCGGAACATCTCGCGGATGCCGCGGATCGCCTGGCGGGTACGGTGTTCGTTTTCGATCAGGCCGAAGCGGACGTGGTCGTCGCCATAATCGCCGAAACCGATGCCCGGTGACACCGCGACCTTGGCTTCGGTCAGCAGTTTTTTCGAGAATTCGATAGAGCCCATCGCTTTATACTCTTCCGGAATCGGCGCCCATACAAACATGGTCGCTTTCGGTGGCGTCACCTTCCAGCCGATTGAGTTCAAACCTTGGCAAAGCACGTCGCGACGCGATTTGTACATATCCGAAATTTCTTGCACACAATCCTGAGGGCCTTCCAATGCGGTAATGGCGGCGACCTGAATCGGCGTGAAGGTACCGTAATCCAGGTAGGATTTGATGCGTTTCAGGGCGTTGACCAAGGTCGGGTTGCCTACCATAAAGCCGACGCGCCAGCCTGGCATATTGTAGCTTTTTGACAGGGTATAGAATTCAACCGCGATGTCCTTGGCGCCTTCCACCTGCATCACCGACGGGGCTTTGTAGCCATCGAACGCGATGTCGGCATAGGCCAAATCGTGAATCAACCAGATTTTGTGTTCTTTACAGATAGCCACGACTTTTTCGAAGAAATCCAATTCCACGGTTTGTGTGGTCGGGTTGCCCGGGAAGTTCAATACCAGCATTTTCGGCTTAGGCCAGGATTCTTTGATGGCTTTGTCCAGCTCTTCGAAGAAATCTACGTCCGGTGTCATGCGTACATGGCGGATATCCGCGCCGGCAATCACAAAGCCGTATGGGTGAATTGGATAGGCCGGGTTCGGCACCAGTACGGTGTCGCCCTTATCGACACAGGCCATCGCCAAGTGTGCCAAGCCTTCTTTTGAACCGATGGTGACAACCGCTTCGGTATTCGGATCCAAATCGACATCAAACTTGGTTTTGTACCAGTTACAGATCGCTTTACGCAGGCGTGGAATGCCTTGTGAGACCGAATAACGGTGCGTGCCTTCACGCTGAACGACTTCGATGAGTTTATCGACAATATGTTTGGGCGTGTCTTGGTCCGGGTTACCCATACCAAAATCGATAATGTCCTCTCCGCGACGGCGCGCCTCGGCTTTCAATTCGCCAACGATGTTAAACACATAAGGAGGAAGTCTTTTAATTCTTGGAAAATCTTCGATCACGAAAGTCAGCCTTCTGTAAGCCACGCAAAAATCGCGTAAAATAGAATTTTTTAATAAACGAATAATGATACAGAAACATTTTGTTTCGTCAATTGAAAAACATCATTAAATCCGCTTTAATAGCGCGCTTTCGGAGGATTGCGCAGCCTCTGTTAACCTATTGAAATAAGGGGTTGAATTATGAAATTTACCGAGCATCGCGATTCGAATGTCTATGTGGTCAAACATTACGAACCCGGCGAGGTCAAAATCAATGATCGCCGCCTGCAAAAAAGCTGTTTTTTAAATCAGAAAGAGTTGGTGGAAAATTGGCCGTGCGAACATATTGACGCGCTCACTACCGAGCATTTGGACGCCCTTTTAGCGCTTAATCCGGAAGTGATTCTGTTGGGAACCGGCGAAATCCAGGTATTTCCTGCGCCGCAGCTCTTTGCCTACTGCTCCGCCAAGGGCGTCGGTTTGGAAGTGATGCACAATCTGGCGGCCTGCCGTACTTACAATGTATTGACGACCGAAGACCGGGAAGTGGTGCTGGCGTTGATTATGTCAGGTGCGTCAACCCAGTAAGCTAAGCTTGAATTTACGGCGTTATTGCGGCTTTAGCAGGGTTTTCACATCGACTTTTCGTCCGCGGTAACGTGCTTCCAGATAGAGTTTGGGTTTTGGGGTACTGCCGCTGGCGCCTAACAGCGCAATCGGCATACCGGTTTTGACTGGTTGCCCTTCCCTCACCAAAACACGACTATTGTGTGCATAGGTGCTGATATAACCGCTGGGATGCTTGATCATCACCAACCAGCCGTAATGGGTGATGCCGTTGCCGGCATAGACCACTTCCCCCTCTTCCACCGCTTTGACCTCCTGACCCGGTATGCCATAGATTTCCAGGGCATTTATACCGCTGTTGTCACGCACATAAGTGTAGGGAAGATTGCTTGCCATAGGCCAGTGCCAGTTGGCTGTTGCCTTGATTTCCACGCGTTTTTCAAACTGCTGGCGCGCAGCCTGGGTGCTACCGGGTAAGGTCAGTTTTTGTCCGGCGCGTAAAAAATAGGGAGGCAGCAGATTATTGGCATAAGCCAATTGATCCATATTGACATTGCATTTGATGGCAATTTCGCTCAGGGTGTCGCCGGGTGCCACGCGGTATGGGTTGCCACAAGAAGCGCTGCGCTGCTCAGAACGGGAGGCATTGTAGAAGGCTGCATCGTCACCATTGTCTAGAATTAAACGGTCTGATGAACGCGACGCGGAGCCTGAACAACCGCTTAGCACGGCGGTGCCCAGAAGCAGAAGGCAGCCGTCATACAGGTGTTTTTTAAGCAACGGAAATCGTAAGTTCAACAAAGGTTGCTTATCAAAGAGCATGTTTGTCCTGTGAGGTAATCAGTAAGAAGCGGTTATGTCAGAAGTTTAACCCCGATATAAAGTGCAATCAACCCAACAGCCAGCCAGCCGAGCCAATCCACCCACTGCCGGATTTTAGGTTCATAGCGCTCGCCGCCGATTTTCATCAGCCACGCCACCAAGAAGAAACGCGCGCCGCGCCCGATCAATGAAGCAATGATAAATGGCAGCAGCGCCATAGAGGTCGCTCCGGCGCTGATGGTAAAAAGTTTATATGGAATCGGGCTGAAGCCCGCTACAAACACAATCCAGGCGCCGTATTCGTGGAAAAAGCCTTCAACCTGATGGTAGCGTGCTTCATAGCCGACCGATTGAATTAACGGCCAGATGCTTTCAATCAGCCAGAAACCGATGGCATAACCCAACAGGCCGCCCAACAATGAAAACAAGGTAGTAATCCAGGCGTAATGGAAGGCTTTTTCAGGTCTCGCCAATGCCATCGGCATCAGCATCACATCCGGCGGTACCGGAAAAAAAGAGGATTCGGCAAAACTCATGCCGCCCAAATACCACGGTGCTTTGGGGTGTTGTGCCCACATCAGGGTTCGGTCATACAATTTGGAAAACAGACTCACACTTCCACTCCCTGTTTCATCGGAACAAACAACACTTCGCCCAGACAGGTCTCTTTAACGCCAGTACTGGTTTTGATATAGCCGTACAGTAACTGCTCCTGCTGCCCTATCGGCATCACCAGGCGGCCGCCCTCTTTGAGCTGTTCGATTAGCTCCTCCGGTAATTTATCCGGCGCGGCGGCCGAAATAATGCCGTCGAACGGCGCCCGGCTTGACCAGCCCCAATGGCCGTCATTCAGATTGAACTCAATATTATGCAAATCCAGTTTTTGCAGCGCAGCCTGCGCCTTAAAGAGTAACGGGGCGATACGCTCCACACTGAAAAGCTGCTCGACCAGTAAAGCCAATACAGCAGTCTGGTAACCGGAACCCGTGCCGATTTCCAAAACGCGCTGCATGGGGTGTTGTT
>JACXUQ010000123.1 GCA_014763835.1 Thiotrichales bacterium | reverse complement strand
GCCTACGGCCCTTGCCGCCTACGGCCCTGTTCTGAAATCAGGCGTCCAGAAGCGCGCGCCGGACGGCATCGGGCTCCCGATCAAGCACCTGGAGAAAAGCCGCGGCCGGGCCACTGACGCGACGAGCGCCCTGCTCCCATTTCCGGTAACCCGAGAGGCTCATGCCCATGATCGGGGCCATCTGCTTCTGGGTGAGTCTGGCCCGCAGACGGACAGCCTTGGGCTCCAGAGGAGCGTGAACGACCGCCGGCCCTTCGCCCTTCGCATGGGCAACGGCTTCGCTCAGGGACTGAATCAGATCATCGCCAAAGGTGCTCATTTCCGTTTCTTCCGCTCTTCTTTCAGTTGCCGCACAAGCTTGCGGACCGCCTTCTTCTCATCCGATGTCAGGTCCGTCTTCGCGTTCTTCGGGTAGATCAGCAGAGCGTAGAGCGGGATCTCATCATCCAGGTAGTAGTAGATCACCCGCGCGCCGCCTCTCTTGCCCCGGCCTGGCACCGCGAACCGCAGCTTTCGAACGCCGCCCGTCTCCGGGATCTCGTCCCCCGCCTGAGGGTTCTCCGCGAGGAACTCGATCAGCTCCTGCTTGCTCTCCTCGTCGAGAAGCTTCTCGACCTGGCGGGCGAACAGCGGCGTCTCCGCCACGGTCTGCATCCTCTTCATATATACCCCATTGGGTTACCGTTTCAATATCCCTATCTAAGTCCGGAGACGCTGGCAAGGAACGGTCGGGCTTCCTGATGGCTGCCATAGCCCGCTCCGCAAGACCGCCTTTCTTCAACGGCGGCGGCCGTGAAAGGTCCCGGGCTCTTGCTGGTCCTTCGATCACTTCCCAGACGCCGGCCGCTCCGTTCGTCTCGGCTGCATCGAGAATGTCTGTGCGACGGTGGCGAGCCTTGGCGCGCCATGTGTCGGCGTCGATGTTCGCAACTGGCTCATCCTGGCGCAGCTGACCCTCTTGCTCCGCATCTTGTGCCGCCTCCTCGTCGGAGATCTCCTCGAGGCCCGCCAGATCGGTCAGCTTCTTGAGCCCATCGAGCTGTGTCCGACCGTGAAACGCGTCGGCGTATTCGAGCCACAGCTCTCCCGCCTCTTCGTTGCCCGCCTTGCACGCCTCGAGGAGCTGCAGCGGCGTGCGCCCCTTGTTCTTGGCCCGCTTCTTGCCGCTGAGCGTCAGTTCCTCCGCCGCGCCCCACTTGCCGATATAACGGCCTGCGGCTGATGCCCCCTGACAATCGAAGGCAGCGGCTGCGCCATCGAGATCCTCAGCTCGCAGCGCCCCGCGCCAGGGGTCTCCCAGCTCGGCCAGCGCCTCGAAAGCCGCCTTCGTCCGAACGATGACCAGCATGTGGAAGTGAGGGTGCCAGCCGTTGCGCCCGTAGGTGACCTCTGTCGCCGTTAAAACGGCGACAATCTCGGGTTTGATCCGCTTCCACGCCCGGTGCTGATGTAAGCGCTTCTTGGCCCCCTTCATCGCCCGCAGAAGCTCCACCAGATCGTCACCTTCGCCGTGACGGGCGGTGAGCGTGATCATCGCAATCCTATGGCCTTGCTCTCGCGCCCAAGCGAGGCCGTCATTCAGCTGCCGCCGACGCGTCTCGGAGATCCGCGCAGCACAGGCAGGACATTGCCAGACATTACCGCATGTCTGCAGCCCCCCGAAGCTCGCACGCGTCTGGCCGCTCTCGTCATACTCGGAAAGATGGACATCAACGCCCGCCGCCTTCGACTGCATCGCCCAGCGGCAAGTCCCAACGCCCTTGATCTGCTCCTTCGGGGTGCCTTTCGGGTAGCGCAGCCCTGCCGCTGTCCGCGAAAGCGCCCAAATTGCACGCCTTTTTTCGCGGAAAAATGGTCCCGTTTCCCTTGTTTCGTTGGAGTTCTCCGCTTTTGAGCGGCCAACGATACTCCCATCTATACCAAGAGCGCGTTCCGCGCGGCCTCCGGCCCGGCCCTCACGGGCCTCCTTGGACTTTCGATTCGGTGCGCTTGATCCGCCCGACGACATGTCGAACGGGGCACGGGCTACCAGATTTTGAGGATTGGACTCAGGCCGATACAGCATCCCCGCCCCTTGGGGCGGAACGCGGTGCGGCTTGCCAAATCAGGCTATGGCGCAATATACTGACCCCGGTCATCGGGCATTTGCCCGGTGTTGCTATTGGGGCTCTTGCGCTGAACTGTTTGGCGATAGACAGCGCATCGGCCCGGTGACCACGCAAGCCCCGCTCATGCGGGGCTTTCGCGTTTATAGGCCGGATGTTACGCTTTCTTCACGATGTGCGTCAAGTCACCGAAAAAAGCCAAGTCTTTGTTTCGGAAATACTTTTTCGCACCAATTAGGGATTCGTCAGATCCAGCCGCGTGCTCGAGCGAAGCTCGATGCACCGGCCACCAGCGCTACAAGCAGCCAGTTCGGCACTTCCTTGGCCTCGATCGTGACCTTCCCGCATGTGATTTTCAGCTTCTTCATCCCTGCTCGTTCCTTGTTTTATTGATGCTGGAACGGAGTTAGGGAAACTCGAACCACCATCCAAAACGGAAAAGCCGACACTCTACGCCACCTTCGGGTTCGGTCTTCCGGTAAGGGCAATTTACCATCGCGGTAGGGGTCGCGCAAAAAACGCCAGGTCCGGTTCTAAAGCCTAAGTCTGGCGGCCCGGGGAGGAGAAACAAGAAGTCCGTTCGCCCCTCCAACCGCAGATTTTCGTGCCGAAAATCTGTTCCCTCCGGCGGCCCTCTAGATGCAGTCACGTGCCTGCATCTAGCCCTGGGCAAGCCCAGGGCCGGGCCTTGTCGGCGGTCGAAGCCACTGGCTCTCTTGACCCGGCCATATCTGCTGGCGCCCCTGGCGCCATACCCCCGCAGCTGAGCTGCGCGGGTATGGCCCCATTGTCTTGCAGCTATGTCCGCGTCAACTTCTTCTTTCCCCTCCCCTCCATCACCGCCTTCTCGACCCCTGGTTCTTTTCTCCCGACCTCTCCTTTTCTCACATCATCAAGGAATCAATGGCGCTTCAGCGCCTAAAGCACGCGCCCTCGCGCGTCCGGTCCAGCAGGATGCTGGGCGTGACCCCCTGGGGGGTTACGAAACTGGGTGTGACCGCGGGCGGCACGCACGCTGTAACACCCAGATGGGGGACAGAAGGTTTCCTATTGCCAAAAAAGGTGTTCGCGGACACTGTTCGGGTCATGGTCCGAACAGTGTTCACCCCGAACAAGGCAGCCGCTCATGTCGGCGTATCGAGATCCGCGATCATGCGGGCTCTCGCGTCAAAGTCCTTGAAAGCAAGCCGCGACAACCGGAACCGTTGGCAGATCGAGCTTGCCGATCTTGAAGAATGGGCGGCTGATCGCCCCATGTCCGCGAACAGTGACCGGACAGTGTCCGCGAACATGTCCGACCATGACCGCGACCAGGTCGCAGAGATGGCGCGCCTGGAAGCGGAGAATGGTCAGCTGCGCGAACGCCTCGGCGAGCTGCGAGAAGATCGCGACGCGTGGCGCCAGCAGGCCGAACGCCTGGCCTCAGAAGCCCGGCCCGGACTCATCGAACGGATCTTCGGGCGGAGGTGACGCTTTCTGCACTTCTCGCAGAAGGCCCGCCGCGTGTTTCTTCATCTTCGCCGCCTCGACCTGGTCAACGATCGGCGTTCCCGGCCGCCGCGCGAACCGTAGAGCCTTCCCGATCGCTTCTCGCAGCTTGTCTGCCAGCTGTGCGAGCTGACCCCGCTCCTGCTCGATCTCGGCCCTCTCCGCCGCCAAACTGGCACGCTCGGCGCGGATTGCTTCAGCGGCATCAGCCGCGGCGTGCATCGCTGGCGCCACCTCTGGCAGACCCGGATTGATCCGATCAGGGTGTGCCGCCCTGACCTTCCCATCACGCTTGCTGAGAGTGCCCTCTTTGAACTCGTCACCCAGGGCGACAACCGCCGCAATGACAGCCTCTGCCTTCTTGGTGACGCGCTCAGCCTTCGCCTCAGCTCCGGCCACGATATTCCCCGCTTTCGACTTGGCGTCCTCGATCACCTCGAAGGCTTGCGCTTCAGCCTTAGCTGCCCGCGCCATCGTTGCGGCCGCAGCTTCCGCCGCCCGCTTCTCGTCCGCCCATTGCTTCCTGCTCAAGCGACGGCGGCCCGGACCGGTCCTGGTCAGGCCCTCCGGCGCACCAACGGCCTCGTAATAATCATTCTGCCAGCGCTTCATCGCCTCGCGATAGGCCCCGTTGCCGAGCTTCACGGCCGTTCGCGGTTCCTCGCCGCGCGCCTTCGCTTCTGCCTCGGCCCGCTTCTTGGCCACCTTTCCCGGATGCAGCGTCGTGGCATCGGCACCGGGATCGTCGGCCAGAACCCAAGCGTGAATGTGCGGATACTCCTCGTCCTCGTGCGACAGGACGACTTTGAGCTGGTCGCCATAAGTCCTGCGAAGCCATTCGAGATTCCTGCGCTCCCATCGTTCGAGCTGAGCCTTGCTCTCATCTGTGGTGATCGCGGCGCGCGGAACGGGATACGACATGACGATTGACGCCATCGTGTGCCTGTCCTTCCGGATCGCCCTCCGCGCCTCAGTCCCATCCGCCTTTTTCACGACAGTAGCCCTGGCCTCGATGTAGGCGTCGTGCTGCTCCGCAAAAGCCTCCGGATCCCCGAGGAGAACACGGGGCGGGTTCGGGTCGTCTACATGGGTCGAGAACTCCGGATCTCGGGTCGCTTCCCCGATCACTTGAGCGACTGACTGGCCGCCCTTGTTACCCTTCCGGCTGAAGGTCTGGATGTTCGCGAATTGAGGTCCGGCCATTTCGTGTGTTCCCTGACTTTGATGATCAGAGTTTCCGTCACGAAGGTGAAAATCCAAACATAATAAGGCCGACTATTGTGTTGCGAGCAACACCCGTCGGCCCTCCGGGGGCCCTGCGGGGCTCTCCGTCACGAATCTTGGGGCGCTGGTCCGCCCCTCGATCCATGACTGCGCGGGCCTACGGCCCTTGCCGCCTACGGCCCT
>JACXUQ010000122.1 GCA_014763835.1 Thiotrichales bacterium | reverse complement strand
TGTCACAACAAATAAAATGTCTTTATTTCAAAATAAAATTTGACAGCCGCATAAGCCCTCTATACAATACGCCCATTCTATTTTGGCCACATAGCTCAGTCGGTAGAGCAAGGGATTGAAAATCCCTGTGTCCCTGGTTCGATTCCAGGTGTGGCCACCACATTCGCGAGCGTGGTGGAATTGGTAGACACGCCAGATTTAGGTTCTGGTGCCTTTGGTGTGAGAGTTCGAGTCTCTCCGCTCGCACCATATATAAAGCCGGTTTTTACCGGCTTTTTTTATACCTAAAATTCACCTGACACCAGCTTAGATGTTGAATATGGTATCCTTTGACTTCCAAACCACATTCACTTATCCGCACTGCGGAGTTATCCGGAATTCAAATTATGCGCGTCTTATTCTATTATCTTCCTGCTCTCTTCTCCGCCTTGCTATTGAGCGGCTGCCTCGGCATTACACAGCCCACAGATAAAACCATTAATGAAATGACAGCCCACCATTTCAACCAAGAGTTTGTCGGTTTATTTACTGTCGTCAGTACCACCAAAGAAAACGGTTACAAGCAAAACGATACCCATTATGTGGCCGAAATGACCATCAATGCCCGCGCCGAACGCAATCTTGAAGAGTATGCCTCTGCCATCATGCAAGATAGCAGTCTGACGCCGCTAGAGAAGATGGCACAAACCGTTAATCTCGGTTTGCTGAAATTGGCCCTGCCGCAATTCGAGGCAGGGGATGAACTTGAATTTAAGCGTAATTATCTCTTTATTAAAACGGATAACGGCTGGCTCCTGAAAAAAGAGCTGACCGAAAATGATAAACATCCAGATTCCATCTAACTTTTGCAGAGGGTTTAAACATGCCTTTACTAGACAGCTTTACCGTTGACCATACTATTATGAATGCACCTGCCGTTCGTGTGGCTAAAACCATGACCTCACCTTCCGGCGACACCATCACCGTGTTCGATCTGCGTTTCAACAAACCGAACGAATCGATGATGGGCGAAAAAGGCATTCACACACTGGAACATCTATTCGCCGGTTTTATGCGCAACCACCTGAACGGCAATGGCGTCGAGATCATCGACATCTCTCCAATGGGCTGCCGTACGGGCTTTTATATGAGCCTGCTGGGCGCGCCAAGCGAAGAACGCGTCGCCAAGGCCTGGCTGGAAGCGATGCACGATGTGCTAAACGTCAAGCGCATGGAAGACATTCCGGAACTCAACGAATACCAATGCGGCACCTTTGTCATGCACTCGTTGGAAGAAGCCAAGGAAATCGCACAAAACATTATTGACCACGGCATCGGCGTCAATAAAAACGCGGACATCGCCCTGAGCGACGAAAAACTGAAAGCCCTTGGCAACACACTATAAGGCGTAAGCAGATGAAAATTGCGATTATCGGCGCGATGGAAGAAGAGGTCAGCCTGCTGCGCAGCCGCATGCAAGACCTGCAAACCGAAATCCATGCCGGATACGAGTTTTACTTGGGCACAATTGACGGCGTCAACGTCGTGCTGCTTCGTTCCGGCATCGGCAAGGTGAATGCGGCGATCAGCAGCACTATTTTGCTGCAACTTTACCAACCGGACTATGTGATCAATACCGGTTCTGCCGGCGGCTTTCATACGGATCTGAATGTGGGTGATATTGTTATCAGCAGTTCGGTATGCCACCATGACGTTGATGTCACCCCTTTTGGCTACGATCTGGGCCAGGTTCCGGGCATGCCAAGCTGTTTTCTACCTGACGCCAAACTCGTCAAGGCGGCACAAAACAGCATTCAGGCGCTAAACGAAGTGGTTCACATGCATGGTCTAATCGCTACCGGCGATCGCTTTATGCATCAGGCGGAAGATGTTGACCGCACGCGCAATAATTTTCCCGAAATGATTGCCTGCGAAATGGAGGCGGCCGCGATTGCACAGGCCTGCCATACTTTCCAGACGCCGTTTGTAATCATCCGCTCGCTCTCGGATATTGCCGGCAAAGAAAACGCGGTGACGTTTGAACAGTATCTTGAAAAAGCCGCCACCCATTCAGCCAAAGTCATTCTGGAAATGCTCACGCAACTAAAAGCCGCTTAAAAAGCGCGCTTTTACAAAAATAAAAGCCCCTGAAAAGGGGCCCTTCATTCAATCCGCTTCAGATTAAGCTCTCACGCGATAAAGCGCCATCACATGATTGTGAAAACGCTCGGCACTCATCGGCTTGGCCCATTGCGATCCCTGCGCCATCAAGCACCCCATGGTACGTAACTGACGGCTCTGTTCGGCAGAATCCACACCGGCAGCAATCACGCAAATGTCCAAACTTTTGGCCATCATAATCAACGCCTGCAACCAGGCCTGGCCACTTTTAGTTTGCAGACTTTGCTGCAACCAGACTTTATCCAACTTGATTTCGTTAATTTTCAAGGTCGACAACAGCGCCAAATCCAATGGATAGGCCCCCACCTCTGTCAAGGTGATCAAATAACCCGCCTCACCCAATGCTTGCAGGGTTTGGTGCAATTTGCTGTCACTGCTTTGCAGTGTCGCCATGGAAAACTCCAACTGCAACTGTTCGCGACCGACATGATAGGCCTGTAGGCGCGCGTCCAAAAAAGCCACTAAATCCTGATGCAGCCACAAACTGTCCAATACCGGAACGGAAACCACCAGATCACTCTGTGCCGACTGCCAACGCTGCAAATAATACAGGGCGCTGTCAACCAACCAGGTCGCCATGGATTGCGACCAGCCGCTTTTCAGCAAGATGCTGCTCCAGCTGCTCAATGCAGGCGACTCCAAATGGTCGTTATGCCACAGCGCAGTCAGGCTCGCCCCGGCAATCTGCCCTGTCGCCAGCTCCACTTGTGGCTCAAAAGACAATTCAATTTCACCGTTTTCAATCGCCGCGCCCAACTCCTCTCTGAACTCATGGGATTTAGGCGCCACCTCGTTCATGATTTCGCTGTAAAAACGATAGGTTCTTCTGCCGGCCGTTTTGGACGCATACAAAGCCGCGTCGGAATTCTCCAGCAACTCGGAAACGGTCTTGCCGTTCTGAGGATAGATCGCCACGCCCATACTCGTAGAGATATTGGCTTCATGCTGACTCAACCAGTACGGACGGCTCACCTCGCGGATAATACGCTGACACAGGCTGGCAATATCCTCTCGGTTTGCCAGATCTGTCAACAAAATGACAAATTCATCGCCGCCGCGACGACTGACGATATCGCCTTCGCGCACGGATGAAACCAGGCGCGCCGCCACATGCTGCAACAACTCGTCGCCCGCCTGATGGCCCAGCGTATCGTTGACCTCTTTGAAACCGTCCAAATCCAAAAACAGCAAGCTGAATTGTGTACGCGCTTTTTGCGCACGCTCCAACACCTTCTCCAAGGTCTCGCCAAAATAGGCACGGTTAGGCAAATGGGTCAACGCATCGTAGTTGGCCTGCACAAACAGATCGCGTGTGCGCAGCTCCACTTGAGCCTCCACCAGGCGCGCAATGTCCTCCGGCATATCGTCTGTATTGGAAAAGCGGTTTTGCAAACTCTCCATCACCTGTTTGATATCATTACGTTTTTCAGGCAGACGGCGTTTAACCAATTTTTTGGCCTTCATCGGAGCCTTTTCAAACAACTCGCCTGCGCCAGGTAACAATTCCGCTTTTTTAGATGTTTCAAGTTCCAACATAACTCTTCCCCTTGCCAGCTGCTGCTTCGAATCGTTTTACGGTAAGGATTACCGTATAATGTGCCGATTGATAGCAGCGATCAGACAATATTGCCGGTCAAGTTTTCCAAACTCCTGCCGATAACATTGTCCCGCCATTCTTAATTACCCCTAAGCAAAGGAGATGCCATGTCTAGCATTGGTACACCATTTTCTGCTACCGCCACCCGTGTTTTGCTCTGCGGAGCCGGCGAACTCGGCAAAGAAGTCGCCATTGAATGTCAACGCCTGGGCGTGGAAGTCATTGCCGTGGACCGCTACCCGAACGCCCCGGCGATGCAGGTTGCAGACCGCTCGCATGTCATCGAAATGCTGGACGGCGTGGCGTTACGTAAGGTGATAGAACAGGAAAAACCGCATTATATCGTGCCTGAAATCGAAGCCATCGCGACCGACACGCTGGCGGAGATGGAAAAGGAAGGCTTCACCGTCATCCCCACGGCACGTGCCACACAATTGACAATGAACCGCGAAGGCATCCGCCGCCTGGCCGCCGAAGAACTGGGATTGCCGACCTCTCCTTATGCCTTTGCCGACAACAAAGCAGATTTTATTGCCGCTATCGACAAAATCGGCATGCCGTGCGTGGTCAAACCGATTATGAGCTCCTCCGGCAAAGGCCAAAGTGTCATTAAATCGGCAGAGCAGATTGAACAGGCCTGGTCTTACGCCCAGGAAGGCGGACGCGCCGGCAAAGGACGGGTGATTATCGAAGGCTTTGTCGATTTCGATTACGAAATCACCTTGCTGACGGTGCGCCATATTCACGGCACCAGCTTCTGCGAACCGATTGGCCACTACCAGGAAGACGGCGACTACCGCCAATCCTGGCAACCGCATCCAATGAGTGAAGTCGCACTCAACAAATCGCAAGAGATTGCCAAAAAAGTGACGGATGCGCTCGGTGGTCGCGGCCTGTTCGGCGTGGAACTGTTTGTCAAAGGCGATAACGTCTATTTCAGCGAAGTCTCGCCGCGTCCGCACGATACCGGCCTGGTGACTTTAATGTCGCAAGACCTGTCGGAATTTGCGCTGCACGTGCGCGCCATTCTCGGTTTGCCGATTCCGAATATCGTGCAGCATGGCCCTTCGGCCTCCAGCGTCATTTTACCGACAGGCAGCTCCACGCAAACCCAATATTCAAACTTGGAAAACGCGCTGGCGCAGCCCGACACGCAGATCCGCCTGTTCGGCAAACCAGACATCAACGGCCGCCGCCGCATGGGTGTGGCCATTGCGCGCGCCGACAGTATTGAAGCGGCGATTGAAAAAGCCAAAAATGTCGCTAATGCCGTCAAGGTGACTTTCTAAAGCCGCACACCTATCTAATCGGCGTCGCTCACGGCGCCGCC
>JACXUQ010000009.1 GCA_014763835.1 Thiotrichales bacterium | reverse complement strand
CATCACCATTTGCGGCTGGCCTATACGACTGAAGAGAGCCGTCTGGTTGAAGCGGTCGATCGCATCAAAACATATTTGAACACGCGGCTTTGATGTTAAGGAACTTCTGATTAAATCAGAGATTCCTTAAACACCCGTTAGGTACTAAACACGATCAGGCTCTTGCGGACCGTATCGATTACATCATTGCCGATCAGCAGCCCGATATCACCATGGTTGGAACCGTAAAACTTGGTTTCCGCAGCCACCCCTCTAATGGGATTGGCATGCACCTTTAAAAACACCTTGGGGTAGTTCTGCGGATCTTTGGAGGCCAGCAGACAACCCGCATTATGGAACAATCCCAGCAGATAGGCTTCATCACGCGAAACCCCTTCCAGATGCTCGGACAGCTCGGCGCAGCAAAAGGCGACATCCTTGGAGTGCTCTACAATCTCCTCGAAATGACGGCCATTGAAAAGATTGTTCAGCGCCGCAGCCGCCACCAGGTTTTTCAGATTGATCAACCCCAACACATCCACGGCTTCACGAATCGATTTGACCGGCACCTTGAGCTTCATCACCGGCGAATTGACCAGACGCATCACCTCACCGGAAAGTTTGACGCCCTGAATAGCTTGCACCGCGGCACGTAATTTATCTTCCCTTTTGCTACTCTACTCAAATTTATCGCACAATATTAATCAGCTTTGATGGCGCTCACTAGCAGAATGATTTTATATTGTCATCAATAAAAATATTTAATAAGCTGTTTTACCCATTTACTCGACACCCTGCTTAAAACGGCAGCTTCAAATCGGGCTTAACGCGCAACATCAGGGTTCTGAACGCCTCCTGAATGCGCTTAAGGGCTTCGGGCGTTTCGCCCTCAAAACGCATCACCAGCACCGGCGTGGTGTTGGACGGGCGAACCAGCCCCCAGCCGTCGGCAAAATCGGCGCGAATGCCGTCCAGATCAAACACCTTGGCATCCGGAAAATGCGCCACCGCCTTGAATTCTTCCATAAACGCATAATGCTCGCCTTCGGCAAATTCCACATCCATCTCCGGCGTGTTATAGGCGTCCGGCAGGGCCGAAAACAGCGCATGCGCACTCTGCGGCTGGCCGGCGAGAATCTCCAGCATGCGTGCGGCGGTGTAAATGCCGTCGTCAAAACCGTACCAGCGCTCCTTGAAGAAGATATGCCCCGACATCTCCCCGGCCAGCGCCGCGCCGGTCTCTTTCAACTTGGCCTTGATAAACGAGTGGCCGGTTTTCCACATAGTCGGTTTGCCGCCATCTGCGGCAATCTCTTTGGGCAACAGGGAAGAGCATTTGATATCGAACAGAATCTCCGCCCCCGGCACACGGCTCAACACATCGCGTGCATAGAGCATCATCTGGCGGTCGGCATACAACACCTGACCTTCGTTGTCGACCACGCCGCAGCGGTCGCCGTCGCCGTCAAATGCTAGACCGATATCGGCACCGATTTCCTTGACCTTGGCAATCAATTCCACCAGGTTCTTCGGCTTGGCCGGATCGGGATGGTGATTGGGAAAGGTGCCGTCCACCTCGCAATACAGCTCGGTCACCTCGCACCCCAAATCCCGCAGAATTCCCGGCGCGTAAGCACCGGCAACACCGTTGCCGGCATCCACCACCACCTTGAGCGGACGCTTAAGCGTAATGCCGCTGACAATCGCCTGGTGATACGCCGGGGCGATGTCATGCTCGCTGAAACTACCGGTACCTTGGGTGAAATCATCGTTTTGAATGCGTTTGAGCAGGGTCTGAATCCACTCGCCGGACAGTGTGGTGCCGTTGACCACCATTTTGATGCCGTTGTAGTTCGGCGGATTATGCGAACCGGTAATCGCCGCGCAGGAGTTGACGCCTTCCAAGGTAGACGCGGCGAAGTAGACCATCGGCGTCGTCACCTCGCCGATGTAGATCACATCCACGCCGGCAGACTGCAACCCTTTGGCCAAGCACTCGATAAAACGCGGCCCCGACAGACGGCCATCACGGCCGATAACGATTTTTTTCTGCCCCGACAGCATCACTTCCGATCCCAGGGCACGACCGATCAACTCCACCGTCTCGTCGGTAAACGCCTCGTCGACGACCCCGCGAATGTCATAGGCTCTAAAAATACTTTCCACTACCTGCGCCATATCTATTCCTTACTTCCTTGCTTCAGACCCGGCCTGTTAAGCTTTTAAATTCGCCACCAACACAAAGATTAATCAGACCCGGCCTGATCACACCTTAAAACTTCGTGTTCTTCGTGCCCTTCGTGGTGAACGATTAGTTAGAGGCTGTTCATGTTATTTCGTTCCGGTGGAACCGAAACCGCCCTGACCGCGTTCGGTGGCATCGCCGAACTCATCCACCTGCGTGAACACCGGCTGCAATACCGGCACGATCACCATCTGCGCGATACGCTCGCCCACCTGCACCGTATAAGGCGTGTCGCTGCGGTTCCAGCAGGACACCATTAAAGGCCCCTGATAGTCGGAATCGATCAGACCGACCAGATTACCCAAGACAATGCCGTGCTTGTGCCCCAAACCGGAACGCGGCAACAACATCGCCGCCAAGCCGGCATCATCCAGATGAATCGCCATGCCGGTCGGAATCAGCACCGTCTGCCCCGGTTCAATCGTCATATCGCTGTCGATACAGGCGCGCAGATCCAGTCCGGCCGAACCTTTGGTGCCGTAATGCGGCATCTCGATCTCCTTGCCTAAACGCGGATCCAGAATTTTGTATTGCACTTGGATGCTCATGCTCTTTTCCTCTATCGGTTCACCAATCAAATTGCGCCCTATTCTAACCCAAACCGTGAAGCGGATAGACACAAACAGAAAGCATCGACAAAACCCGCAAAACATGCACAATGAAAACCTTAGTCATTTCCGATAAAGCCGATGCAAAGGAGGCATTATGCGACACACCACCGCCATCAAACCGCTTCTTAAAGGGCTGTGCCTGGCCGGCCTGTTCACTTTTGGCTGGCTGGCCAACGCGCAGGCCGAGACCATTCATCTTAAAGACGCCGGCTTTGCCACCCCCGAGTCGATGGAGTATTACGCTGCCGAAGACGTCTATCTGGTCGCCAATATCAACGGCAGTCCGTTTGACAAGGACGACAACGGCTTTATCTCCAAAGTCAGCCCGGACGGCAAAATCATCGCCCTGAAATGGCTGGATGGTGAAGCGGCCAATGTCGCGCTTAACGCCCCCAAAGGCATGACGATTCTTAACAACCGCCTGTATATCGCCGATATCGACCGCATCCGCGTGTTTTCGCTGCCTGACGGCAAACAGCTTCAAGATATTATGGTTCCGGGCAGTACCTTTATGAACGGACTGAGCATCGCCGGCGACAATAGTCTGTACGCCACCGACAGCGGCATGGCGCCCGGATTCAAACCGTCCGGCACGGATGCCGTCTATCGCATTTCAACCAACGGCAAAGTCGAAACCTTGCAAAAAAGCGCTTTGGGCCATCCTAACGGCATTATTGCCAACGAAAAAGGTTCGGTGATGGTCACGCTGGGCAGCGGACAAGCCTACTTTATGGCGCCTGACGGCCACATTGATGCGCGCATGACCCTGCCGTTTAACCGCTTGGACGGCCTGCTGAAAATGGCCGACGGCCGCTTCATCACCTCAAGCTGGGCGGCAAAATCCATTGTGGCCATTAACCCGGATTACACCTTAACCACCCTGGCTGAGGGTTTGGAGTCACCGGCGGATCTTGGCTATGACGACAAACGCAACCGCCTGCTGATTCCGCTTTTTTTGAAAAACGAAATCGTGATTATTCCTCTAAAATGATTCACCAAAGTGCCGGGGCTTGGCGCCCCGCCCACTTATTGGAGCTGCCCCTAAAATGGTTTTTGGTCGTACCAGATTGATTTATTTGGGTTTATATACAATGATGCGTTAAGCTAACCAACAGAACGCCAGAACATCTCAATAGACATTCCCCTCGTACACTTGTGGTGTTGAGAAATCGAATGAAGCCAAGCATCCTGTCAGAAAAATCGTTTTTTAATCTTCAATTAAGCAGCTCGCTGGTCTTCACCTCCCTGCTGGCGTTGGTCTTGACGGCTTTTTTCATTTACAACCAATGGAACAGCTATCTCAATCAATCTCAGGCCTTCAGAAAAACCTTTTCCGACGTTCAATTTTCGCTGCTGAACGAGGCGGTAACCCAGGAAAAAAACTATATCGACTCTTTAATCGATAAACGCCAATTCGATCTTCAACAGCAGCACGTATTGGAACGCCTGCGCCAATTGCGAATCGGCCCCAATAAAAACGGCTACTTCTTTGTACTGAAACTCAATAATATCAATGGCGGCGAAGACTTCGCACGCCATCTGCTGCTGCCCATCGACCCCGTCCAGGAGGGCAAACCGATGAGCTCCGACTATACCGACATTCAGGGCAATTTTTATCGCGAAGACTATCTGCATCAGCTTAAAGAGCGCGGCAAGGCCAAAGTGCGTTACTGGTACGACAAACCCGACAGCGATTTCGCCAGCCAGAAAATCAGCGTGCTCTACTGGATTAAACCCGTGAATTGGGTGATTGGCGCAGGGCTCTACCTGGATGATTTGGAAAGCGTTATCCACAAACAAGAACAGCAGCTGAGAAATGCGTTTTTCATGCAGGCCGGCACCGCTTTTTTAATGACCCTGCTGTTTTTGATCATCGCCGCTAGTATTAACCTCTATCTGCAAGGCAAACTCAAAACCCGTTTTGCTGCACTCAAATCGCAACTGACCGAATCGCAACGACAGCTTGAAGACTTCAACCAGAATCTGGAAAAAGAGGTGGAGGAGAAAACCCGTGCTCTGGAAAACCTCTATCAGCGCGACCCGCTGACAGGGCTTTTCAATCGCAGCAAGCTGCTGTCCGATCTAGAGAAAAGCGCCTACACAAAGAAAGCATTCATTCTTATCGATATCGACGGTTTTAAAGAGTTCAACGACCTTTTCGGCAACGAAATGGGCGACCGTCTGCTGGTCTGCTTGGCAAAAAATTTGCAAACCCACATTCCCGACACCCATGAAGTTTACCGGGTTGGCGGCGACGGGTTCCTGGTTTGGGTAAATGCTTTGCCAGACGAGACCGAACACCGACTTATGGAACTCCATCACCGCCTGACGGAAAACCTGCAGGACAACGATTTGCAGTCGATTCTGTTCAGCATCACGATTGTCGCCGCAGAGGAGAGTTCGCAGCCTCTTAGCACGCTGGAAATGACCATGCGCCATGCCAAGAACAAGAAAAAAGACGTGCTACTCTACTCGCCGCTGCATGACCAGCATGAGCACTACATACATAACCTCAGTACCACGCAATTATTAAAACGCGCCATTGCCGAAGACCGCATTACTCCGGTTTTTCAGCCGTTGTTAAACCTCAAAACCGGGCAGATCGACAAATACGAATGTCTGATCCGTATTGCCGATGGCGACCAACTGATGTCGCCCGCCGAATTTCTGGAAGTGGCCAAAAAATCCAAACTCTACGCACAGATGACCGGCATCATGCTGCAAAAAAGCTTTGCGCAATTTGCCGAAAACACCACCCAATTCTCCATCAACCTCTCTTACGAGGATATTGTTGGCGAGGAAATTCCCAAAACCCTGGAGCGTCTGCTGACGCCCGATATTGCGCCGCGCGTTATTTTTGAGATTTTGGAAACAGAAGGGATTGAGAACTACGAGCAGGTCTCGGCATTTATTCACAAGGTCAAGGCGCTCGGCTGCCATATTGCCATCGATGACTACGGCACGGGTTACTCCAATCTGGAACATCTGCTGAAGCTGCAGATCGACATTCTCAAAATCGACGGTTCGTTGATTGAGAGTCTGCCGCAAGCGCACGCCCTGGCAATCGTGCAAAGCATCGTGTTTTTTGCCCAACAGCTTAATATCACCACCGTGGCCGAATTTGTCAGCAGCGCCGACATTTATGAGTGGGTGAATAAACTCGGTATTGATTACGCCCAAGGCTATTATGTGGGCCGGCCGCTCAGCACCCTGCAAACTCAGTCTTCTAAAGAAAACTAATCAACCGATGACTGCTGCTGGGCAATAAACGCCAGCAGCTCCAACGCCTGCTCACGCTTGCCGGAAAGCGCTAAACCACGCTGTTCGGTGGCGCTAATCAGCGTCAGCGCATTGTCGTCGCGCTCAAAGCCTTGGCCTTCGCCGACCTGATTGGCACAGATCATATCGAGTTTTTTACGGCGCAATTTGTCTTTGGCGTAATCGATGACATCGTTGGTTTCCGCTGCAAATCCGACCACAAAGGGTTTGTTATCCTGCGCGGCCACCCAGGCGACGATATCGGGATTCTTAACCAAAGTTAGCGTCATCTCCTCCTCATCCTGCCGTTTTTTGAGTTTTTGTGACGCCGGCTGCTCGACCCTGAAATCGGCCACGGCAGCCGCGCTGATAAAACAGTCTGCGGCGGCTACCTGTTGCTGCACCGCCGCAAACATCTGTTGGGCGGAGCGCACGTCGATACGCTTGACTCCTTGCGGCGTCGGCAGCGCAACCGGCCCGGCAATCAAGGTCACACTGGCCCCCGCCTTGGCGGCCACTTCGGCAATCGCAAACCCCATTTTGCCGGAACTGCGGTTGCCGATAAAACGCACCGGATCAATGTCTTCATAGGTCGGGCCGGCGGTGATCAGCAAGGCTTTGTTGTGCCAAAAGGCCTTGAGTGCAGACCCGGCCTGTTGAGTTTGCAAACGCATTTTTTCGGCACGCATTACCGCCTCAAAAATGGCTTGAGGTTCGGGCATTCGTCCCTCGCCGACCTCACCGCACGCCTGCTCGCCGCTGGCAGGCGGCAGAATCTCCAAGCCGCGCTGTTTTAATACGTCCACATTCTCCTGGGTCGCCGCATTGCGCCACATCAGACGGTTCATGGCGGGAGCCAGCATAACCGGGCGATCGGTGGCCAGACATAGGGTTGTCAACAGATCGTCGGCGCGCCCCATGCGTAGCTTGGCGAGGGTTTCGGCACTGGCGGGTGCAATCACGATCTGATCCGCCCAGCGCGCCAGTTCAATATGCCCCATGCCGGCTTCCTGATTGGCATCGAACAGACTGTCGCGCACAGGATGCCCCGAGAGCGCCTGAAAGGACAACGGTTGAATAAACTCCTTGGCACCGGTGGTCATCACCACTTGTACCTGATGGCCAGCCTTGATAAACAGCCGGGTCAGCTCCAACGCCTTGTAAGCCGCAATGCCCCCGGTGACCCCTAACAGTATTTTCATGTTCGATCCATCTTGCCTGATAAAACTGCCACTATGATAACCCGGTTTGGCGTCATTGGCATCATCGGCGGAGTTGCGCGTGACCGCGTGTGTTTTGTATCCAGTCATGTTTAAATAATCGCAATACCCACCCTTATTCACCCAAGAGAGTGCAAAGATGAATTTTGCTAGCGCTTTTAGACATTGTCTATTGTCACTGTGCCTGATGGTCATCGCATTGCCTGTCACCAGCCAGGCGGCAGCGACTGCCGATCCGGTTCTGGCGGCACAAGCGGCGGCCGCGCTGACGCAACAGGACATTGAACAGGCCAGTCTGGCGCTGGCGCGCAGCGACTCGCTTAATGAGGAACAGAAAAAACCGCTGGGGCAGCAACTTGAAAAAGCCGGCAACTGGATTAATGAAGCACTCAAGGAACAGCAAACCCATCAACGGCTGAATCAGGAAATCGCCGGGTTTGAAGCGCGCCAGAAGGAGTTGACGGCGGGACAGAAAATTCTGGTGGAAAGGCTGGCCAACCTGGAAAAGACCGATGCCGAAAAACGTTCTGCCAGCGAACTGACGGCAGCGCTCAGTGAGATCAACAGCCAGCTCGATGCCACCCAACAACAACTGTTGCGTTGGGAGCGAACCTTAAGCGAGCTTTTACCGCTTGCCAGCGAAGGTGCCGGACGTTTCACCCAATTGGAAAGTACCCTGGCCCAATTGCAGGAGAGTGCCGCGCATAACGAGGCGGCTCCCCCGGCCGACATCAGCCTGCGCATCCAGCAACTGTCTCTTAACGCACGCGTCCAGGCACTCAAAGCCAATCTGCAACTGCTCGGCTACAAAATGGGCAACCTGGGCCGTCTCACCGAATCGGCTCAAAGCGAACGCGATTACTGGTTTCTGAAAAAAACCGTCTTACTCAAACAGGCGGCACAACTGCAAGCCAAACTGCAAACCCTCAAAGCGGCCGAGGCGGAAGCCGATCTGCAGAAAACACTGCAACAGGAGATTGCGGCCGACCATCCGCTCTACCCTCTGTACAGCCAGATCATTGCACTGCAGCAGGAAAAAAACGAGCTGATCCTGCAGGAAAAATCGATTGCCCAACAAATCAATCAGGGTAACGAAGCCATCGCCACGTTAAAAACCCATTTCAGCCGCGACAAGCAGATTGTGGCACTGGAAGGTTCCCGCGAAACCATTGCGCAAGTGCTGCATAAGCGCCTGGAAACGCTCGGGGCGTTCACCTTCAAACCACGCGACTGGCTGAAGACCAAGAATCTGATCAACGAAGCCGTACTCAAGCAACTGCTGTTAAATGAAAAGCTCAACGACATTAACCGCCAGACGCCTGAAGCGCTGACCCGCTCCCTGCTGGACGAGCAGGCGCTCGCGATGAGTGCCGACGAACAGCAACACCTCTCGCAAGCCACCGCCAAACTGGTTGCCGACTATGTGCAGACCGCCAAGGAGCTGCAAAGTCTTTATCCGGCTTATATCAGCAAGCTGTCGGAGCTCAACACGGTGTTCAGCCAGCAACAGGAACAACTCTCGCAATACCGCCGCTTCCTCAACGACCATCTGCTATGGCTGCCTAACGCCACCTTGGGCGACCTGCTCAATGCCCAGGCCCTGACATCGAGTCTTGCGGGATTGACCTCGCTCAACAGCCTGGGACTGCTGGCGGCGGATGTCCGACAGGTCCTCCATACCCATCCGGAACGTGTGTTTTTATGGATTGTACTGTTTGCCCTGTTGCTGACGCTCAGACAACGTATCGTCGTGGCACTCGGCCAAGTGGCGTCCCGAACCACCTCGATCCGCACGGATGCCTACCGCTACACACTTCAGGCCGGCTTTTACACGCTGCTGCTGAGCCTGCCGCTGCCCTGGCTGCTGTTTGGAGGGGCGCTGCTGCTGAACCTGACCGATGCGCCGGCCGAGTTCACCCACAATCTGAGCCAGGGGCTGGCCGATGCCGGCCTGTTGATTTTGCTGCTTGCCTTGCTAAAACAGACCTGTCGTGCCGACGGTCTGGCGGAACGCCATTTCCGCTGGCATAACAGCGTCCGCCATACCCTGGTCCAGGAACTGCGCTGGGCCATGCCGTTCGGAGCGATCCTGATTCTGCTGATTGATTTGAGCGCCAACGCCAACAGCGCCGCCGAAACGCAACTGATCGGCCGTTTGGCGTTTATCACGCTGATGGTCGGTATGATCGTGCTGGGCTATCGTCTGTGGTCTTCGCGCAGCGAAATCATGCAGGATTTCAGCCATACCGCCAAAACCCAGGCCTGGCTGCAACTGCATTTTCTGTGGTTTCCGCTGCTGCTGGCCTTTCCGCTGTTTCTGATCTGGGCGACGGCAGCGGGCTATTACTACTCGGCGCTGGTGATTGCCGAACGTTTCCATTGGATGATCGGATTGGTGCTGGTCATTTATATCGTGCGCGAATTCTTCTTGCGCAGCCTCTACTTGTCGGAGCGCAAGCAGCATTACGCCGAACGTCTGCAAAAGCGCCAGGCACAACTGGCGCAGCAGAGCAACACTGCGGAAACCAACGCCCTTCCCGAGCTGACCGAAGAGCCGGAAATCGATTATGAAAAACTCAGCAAACAGGTCAGGCAGGCGCTGAATCTGGTGTTTATTCTGGCGTTCCTCTCCGGTATCTGGTTCATCTGGCAGGATGTATTACCGGCGTTAAACCTTATCAACGACAGCACTCTCTCCTTAACCAAATCGCAAGTGGTGGACGGCGTGGTACAGCAGGTGCCGCTCACCCTCGGTGATCTGGTGTGGGGTGTTGCACTCGGCGCCATGACCTTGCTGCTGGCCAAAAACTTACCCGGCCTGCTGGAATTTATGCTGCTCAAGCATTTGCCCATCAGCGCCGCGGCCCGTTATGCCATCACCACCCTCACGCAATACATTATCGCCATCATCGGTCTGATTATGATTTTCCGCGCCCTGGGCATCGAATGGTCAAACATCCAGTGGCTGGTGGCGGCGCTGTCGGTGGGGCTGGGGTTCGGTTTGCAGGAAATTGTCGCCAACTTCGTCAGCGGGATTATTTTGCTGTTTGAACAGCCGATCCGCGTCGGCGACATCGTCACCGTCAACGAGGTATCGGGAAAGGTCTCGCGCATCCGCATCCGCGCCACCACCATCGTCAACTGGGACAGACAGGAACTGGTCATTCCCAACAAACAGATTATCACCGGCCAGTTCATCAACTGGTCGCTTAGCGATCAGGTAACGCGTATCCGGGTTGATGTGGGCGTGGCCTACGGCAGCGATGTCGTCAAGGCGTTAAAACTGATTAAAGAGGCCGCGCTGAATCACCCCAAAGTGCTCAAAGAACCCGAACCTTTTGTGGTTTTCGAAGCCTTTGGCGACAACTCCCTGCAACTGTCGTTGCGGGCGTTTGTCGAAGACCTGGACAACTTCATCCTTATTCGTTCGGAACTGCACAGCGCGATTAACGAAGCCCTTAAACAGGCGCAGATTGTCATCGCCTTCCCGCAGCGCGATGTCCATCTGGACACCTCACAGCCGCTGGAAATCCGCCTGAGCAAGGCGGCCAAGGAAAGCAGCGCCAACACTTAATCGAACAAACGCTCCAAATCCCCGCACACCATCGGACGGCCCTCGGCACTCACCGCCACGCCGATGGCGCGCGACGACACCATCAAAGCATCGTCGCTTTGACGGTGTGCGTGCTGGATAAACGCAAATTTCAAGCGTGACTCACGCTCCACCGCCACCGTCACATAAAAATCGTCCTTGGGGCGCAACGAGCGTTTGAAATCGAGCTCTATGCGCGTCACCATCAAATTCACCCCCGCTTCGGCAAGAGCCGAAAAATCCACCCCTTTTTCCAGCAGAAACTCATGGCGCGCGTGCTCGAAATAGTTCTGGTAAACACTATTATTGACCACACCCTGCAAATCGCATTCGTAATCGCGTACGCGCATCGGATACTTAAACATTGATCGCCCCTTCACTGACTATTTCCTTCACTTTTAAGATGGGTTATCTTAAGCAAGTCTACGCAAAAAAGGAATCGGTTCAATGGCGATCAGCGACTGGCATGAAAACGACCGTCCGCGGGAAAAGCTGCTTAAATTCGGCGCCCACAGCTTAAGTGATGCCGAACTTCTGGCGATTTTTCTGCGTGTCGGCGTCAAAGGCCAAAGCGCGGTCGACCTGGCGCAAAGCCTGATTGACCACTTCGGCGATCTACACAGCCTGCTCAATGCCAACGAAACCGAATTTTGCGAAGCCAAAGGTCTCGGGCAGGCCAAATTCGTGCAGCTTAAAGCCGTCCTGGAAATGTCGCGTCGCCATTTTGAAAGCGGCCTGAAAAAAGGCGATGCTTTCACCCAACCCGAAGCCGTTGCCCGCTACCTGCTGCATCAGATCGGTTTTCAACAACGCGAACAGTTTGCGCTGCTCTTGCTCGACCAGCAACACCACCTGATTAACCTCGAGGTGCTGTTTCACGGCACACTCAATCAAGCCAGCGTCCATCCGCGCGAAGTGGTTAAAGCCGCTCTGGCGCAGAATGCCGCCGCAGTGATCCTGGCACACAACCACCCCTCCGGCGATCCGTCCCCCAGCCAAAGCGATATTGAACTGACCCGTACACTCTGCCAAGCGCTGGCACTGGTTGACATCCGCTGTCTGGATCACATCATTCTCGGCGACTTCGGACGCTGGCACTCCCTGGCCCAGCACGGGCAAATGCCCTGATTTTATCAATCCACGCCCGTGCCACTAAAATTCAAATCACATAGGGTATTGCAATTAAAGGGAATTTCGTAGATAATTCCGCTTCTTATTTTTTGCGCGTTGTTTAACGTGTGTTAAATATAGAAATATTCGAATATTTTTATTTTTTACTGAAAAGCCGGGGAGCGTTAAACGTTCTCGGTATTTTCGTTATTTTAGAGGGATTGTGAAATGTCTAGAGTATGCCAAGTGACAGGCAAGCGTCCTGCGGTCGGTAACAATATTTCTCACTCTCACCGTAAAACACGTCGTCGCTTTTTGCCAAACCTGCAAACGCACCGTTTTTGGTCAGAAGTTGAGAACCGTTTTGTAAAACTGCGCCTATCTACTGCAGGTATGCGTATCATCGACAAGAACGGTATTGACGCGGTGATCGCTGAAATGCGTTCACGTGGTGAGAAGGTCTAAGGAGACAGCCATGCGCGATAAGATTAAATTAAAATCTACTGAATCTGCTTATTACTACACTACTGATAAGAATAAGAAGAACATGGCTGGTAAATTCGAGATCAAGAAATACGACCCTATCGTTCGTAAGCACGTCTTGTTCAAAGAAGCCAAAATCAAATAAACTTTACCCAAGTTTAGCTGATGAAACCCGATTCAAAAGATCGGGTTTTTTTATGCCCGTAACAAATCGGGCAAACCGAAATACTCCCTTGTTCTAGGACTTGTTCTGGGAATTAAATACCACGACCCGGTTACGCCCCTGCGTCTTGGCCAAATACAGCATTTCGTCGGCCTGCTGATAAAGTGTTTTGGAATCTATCTCTTCACCCGGTTCGACATAATAACCGCCTGCGGAAATGGTCATCACGCCATAAGGCGAGGTGCGGCTCTCAACGCTCATCTGCTCGACCTCTTTACAGACATCCTGCAGATGATGTTCAAACTCTTCACGCGACGCGAACACCGACAACACAAAAAACTCCTCGCCTCCCAGACGGAATACGAAGTCATTGGCACGGGAGAACCCGGCCTTGATTTTGTCAGAGGTCATTTTCAGCAGTTTGTCGCCGTACTGATGGCCGTAGGCGTCGTTAATCGCTTTAAAATAATCGATATCGAACATGGCTGCTGCCAACCCATGGCCTTCACGACGCATGCGACACAATTCATGCTCCAACACCGTATTAAAGTGACGGCGATTATACAATCCGGTCAGATCATCGGTGATGGACAACTGTTCGATACGTTTCTTGTCGGTAATATCCACACGCGTGGCGAGCACAGTGTCCACCTCGCCCCACAAATTTTTCTTGGGGGTTAACGTCAATTTAATCCAATAGGGCTGACCCTGCTTGGTTTTGGCCTCCACCTCACCCTGCCAGGTATGGCCGGACTGAACATGCGCGTAAATAGTCTGGATCTGCTCCGGCGTAACGCTCTCCCCGACCAGACGCATATAATCCATACCAATCAGTTCGTCATGGCTGTAACCACTCAAATCAGAAAACGAATCCGCTGCGTAAAGGATTTTGGTGGATTTCAAATCAATCTCAGTGGCAAAGGAGAGTTCGTGAATCTGCTTGATATACGCTTTCTGGCGGCGTTTCTGATAGGCGTAAACCAGCAACAGAACCAGCAATCCCAGCATCACCAACACCGCGGGAATGACAATCTCCAGAATCTCTTTCAGATTGACTTTGTTCACCATTTCCAGCTTGATCCAACGGTTGTAGATAGCCTGGCGCTCCTCGTCCGAAAGCGAATTCAAGGTTTTCTGGATAATACTGAACAGTAACGGATTGTCTTTCTGCACCCCCATCGACAGTTCAAAACGCTCGTCAAACTGTCCGACAATCTGAATACCTTCAAGTCCGTTTTTACGGATGACATGATTAATCACCGCCAGATTGCCGAGATAGCCCATCGCCTTTCCTTCAAGCACCGCATCCAAGCCTTGCTTGACGGTATCGACCAGTACCAGATTAATCTGCGGATAATGCGACTTCAAAAACTCGTGCGACCAGTAGTCTTTGACCACGGCAATGGTCCGACCGTTCAACAGCTTATAATCATCGATAAACGGCACCTCTTTGCCGGCCGCCAATACCATCGGAAAAGAGAGATAGGGCGAAGTGAAGTTCATATACTCCTGGCGTTCAGGCGTAGCCACGGCGCACGCATACATATCCACCTTGCCTTGTTTGGCCAGCTCCACGGCTTCGGGCCAGGTTTTGTTTTTTAGCACTTCAAACCTCAAGCCGAGACGCGACTCGAACAACTTGATATAGTCCGCCGTAATACCGCTGTAACCCTCTTCGGGGTCCATAAACTCAAACGGCTCCCAGTCCGGATCATTACCCAACCTGACAACCGGATGCTTGAGCAAATAAGCCCGTTCTTCCGCCGTATAAACCGGCGTATTTTCATTAAACACAAACCCCTTGATATCCAGACGATCCAACTGCTCTTCCGAAATCAGCCCTGCCTCTTTGGCATCCAGCGCGGTGGCAAGCAGTTTGGGCAATTCCACGTTGCCGATCGGCGTATGGCCGGATTGCACATAACGCACCGTGGCACGCGCTTCCGCCATCAGTGCCTCGCGCGATTTCACCACCGAGTAATGAGCCATAATAAAATCCACCACCTCTTTCTGATGGGTAATGGCATATTTCCATCCAAGAGTCGTCGCGCGCTTGAACTTCGACACCACATCGGGATGCACGGTCGCCAATTTCGAAGAGGTAATAATCAGATCGCCGTAGCTTTGCACGCCATAGGTTTTCGGGTCCAGCGTATAAAAGGGGATCCCCATTTCGGTCAGACGATAGGGTTCATTGGTGTAATAGGCGGTGTAAAAATCGACGTTGCGATGGATAAAATCGTTCAAATCGCCGCTGGAGGGCACCTCTACAATCGGCTTTTCGACCACAGCCTGCGCCTTATTGAGCAGCGCTTTAACCTGCAGATTGCCGTAATGCATCACCTTTTTGCCGGACATGGCGCTCAAGTCATGCAAGGGTTCGTGCGACAGCAGCACAATCGGCGAAAACTGGAAGGAGGCCATCACCAAAGAGATGGGCGCGCCTTTGGCATAATCCGCCACCATGGCGCCGTAACCGATACCAAAATCGGCACGGCCGGACACGACCTCATCCACCACCTGAATACCGGACTTCCAAGACTTGACGGACACATCCAAGCCTTCGTCGTGATAATAGCCTTGCTGAATGGCGGCATACACGCCGGCAAACTGGAATTGATGATTCCAGTTAATCTGCACTGAAACCGGTTGCAATGCCTGCACGGGCGATGCTGCCGATGCACTGCCGTAGAAAACGATCCCAAAAGCACTCAACCAACCGCACCAAAACCACTGCCATGTTTTAGAGAGTAAATGCATCCGATGCCCAAAAATTTAAAAGGGTTTAGTAAGAGGATTATAGGTGCAAACGTGCATTTAATAAAATCCTCTCTTAAATCAATGCGCGACTTTAAGGAACCTCTGATTAAATCAGAGGTTCCTTAACTGTATCAACACAAAAAGCCGGTTTTTCACAACTTATCCACAGGCGGTTTTGATTTGCATGCAACCCGCCTATTCGTCCGCCAATTTGTTTACAATAACGGATCTGATCAGCAATAAACACAAATAACGATGCCCGAATTACCCGAAGTCGAAACCACCCGCAAAGGCATTTTGCCTAAAACCGAACAGCAGATCATCCAGCGCCTAGTGGTTAGAAACCCCAATCTGCGCTGGAAAGTCGATAGCGATCTGGTGCAGATTCTGCCCGGCCTGAAAATCCACCAGATCAATCGACGCGGCAAATATCTGTTATTGGAAACGGCCGAGGGTACCCTGCTGATTCATCTGGGCATGTCCGGCAATTTGCGGGTACTGCCGCTCGATACGCCGGCGCAAAAACACGACCATATCGATCTGGAACTGGAAAACGGCTGGCTGTTGCGCCTGAACGACCCGCGCCGATTCGGTGCGTTCTTGTGGCATCCGCTTAGCGCCGGGGCATTACAAAACCATCCGCTACTCGCCAAACTCGGCCCTGAACCTTTAAGCGAGGCGTTTAATGGCGACTATTTCTATCAGCAGAGCCGCAACCGTTCGGTCGCCATCAAAACCTTGGTGATGAACAGCCATATCGTCGTCGGCGCAGGCAATATCTACGCCAACGAATCGCTGTTTTTAAGCAACATTCACCCGCAAACCCCGGCCAGCAACCTGAGCCGCGCGCAATGTGAAACACTTGCAAACAACATCAAACAAGTCTTGGCGGCGGCGATTGAACAGGGCGGCACCACACTCAAAGACTTTATGGCGCCCGACGGAAAACCCGGCTATTTCGTGCAGAAACTGCATGTCTACGGCCGCGACAACCTGGCCTGTTCAGTTTGCGGCACGCCGATTGAACGCATTGTACTCAACCAGCGTGCCAGTTACTTCTGCCCGCACTGCCAGCCGTTGAAGCGTTCCAAGGGTTCCAAGGGCAAAGCGAGAGCCAAATAATTTGAGGTTCTCTTGCGCAATTGTTGCACGGTTCAGAACCGACAAATCGCCTATAGTAGTCGGATTGGATAATGGAGAAACACCGTGCGCCTTCGTCACAAACTCACGCTCTGGCTGCTGCTATTCGGCGGCCTCATGCTCTCATTGATGCTATGGAGCAACCACACTGTGCTGCACAGCACGCTGCTGCAATATGTCGACCAGCTATAAATTTGAATGGCCGGAAACAAACGAGGAACCCACAGAAATCACGGCGTAAACAGTTGCCGATTTGTTGTCCATTTGCTGCATAAAGTTTGCACAGTTATTTTGCATACTAAACCCAAGCCGAACAAAAAGTTCGACACGCTATCAACAGCAAGAGGGTTACGACCATGCAAACCACGTCATTCAAAAAAGGCTTCCTAGGGATTATCGGCAGTGCGGTACTATTGAGCAGCAGCGCTATCTGGGCGCAAGACGAACCGCGTTATCCAAAGGACAGAATGGAAGCACACCAGACCGCGCCGGATAGAAATAGTGATGTGCGCGACGAGAAACGCCATGACAAGCCTAGCGATAACCGCCACGAACAACACGCCAAGCACGACGATAGAGCGCATCATCCGTCACCTTACCTCCATGCTCAATACGACCGCGGCTATGCATCTTTTCGTCCGGTTTATGTAACCGAATATGTCGAGTATGTCGCTCCCAAACACCGCGCCCCACGTTGGGAAAACCAACTGCTGTTTATGGTGAAATCGTTGGGATTATCTCCAAGACAGGAAATCGAATTGCGTTTGATTTTCAAAGACAGCCACGCAGAGCGCAAAGCCTTACGCCATCAAAAAATGGAGCGCATCCGCGCCCTGCTGACGCCGCAACAACGTCATCACTGGCGTGAACTGCGTGAGGAACGCAAAGCGTATTGGAAATCTTCCCACCGTTTCTAAGGTCAAACTGACATGAGGGTCTTCCGGCCAGGAGGGCGTGTAAAACCCTTTACACTCCCTCTTATGCCGGCTTTTTGCTATTGACTGTCCGGCGTGAACAGGTA
>JACXUQ010000121.1 GCA_014763835.1 Thiotrichales bacterium | reverse complement strand
GTAAGCTGAAAATGCTGTGCCGAGGGTTCTGCGGGTGTATGCATGCGGAGAGCTGCCTTGCTGTTGGAACATTTTATTGAGTACCATTTTAAGTGACTGCTGGCACGCGTGAAATAAGTTTTCAAAAAACCATAGCGGGTTTGCCACACCTGTAAATGCAAAGCTCTCACAAAATTAATGAATATGGGTTTTCTCGCTGTCCTCTAAACCCTATAATTACCGCACTGAAACAAATACATCATCTCCTAAGAGCGCAGGGACACTTTATGCAACACCATCTTTTGTTTAACAAACAGCCTGTACTGGATGCTGCACAGATTTTATTTGCATACCAGCTATCGGTTGTGCCGGTTCAGGGCAAGTCGCTGACCGATGCGCAGTGGGCGGAAGAGATACTCTCCCTGTGGAAAGGGATTGAGGAGAATATCGGTTTTGATAATCTGACCGCCGGTAAACCGGTGTTTTATCAGGCTCCCCTGCAGGCGCTGAAAATGGAGTTGTTGCCGTCTATCCGTCCAATGAGCCATTTGATGGTTGAGGTCGACATCGATATACTGCGCGACCGTCAGGCGTTGGCGAATGTCAAAGAGATGCTCAAAGTCGGGGTGCAGATCGCCGTCAAAAACTATACCCGTTCGGACGCACACGACAAACTGCTGTCGATTGCCAAGCTGGTGAAGATCAATGCAGCCGATCTGGAGGGCGATGCATTAAGTGAACTGCTCTCCAGCCTGCACGAAAAAAATCTGAAAGTCGTCATGACCGGGGTGGATACCGAAGAGGCGTACGAGTCACTCAAGGAGAATGGCGCGGCTTATTTCCAGGGATATTTCTTCACCAATCCTATCGTGTCCACGCAGCAGCAGATCGCCAGCCAGAAACTGGCGATGCTGAACCTGCTGGCACAGGTCAACGACCCGGATGTGAGTTTCGAGGAGCTGGCCGCTACCATCGGTACCGATGTGGGGCTGACACACAAGCTGCTTTCCGCGATCAACCATCCTTCGAACCAGTTGCCGCATGTGATCGAAAGCCTGAAAGAAGCGGTGAGCTTCATGGGCTTGAAGCGTCTGAAGTTCTGGGTCAATATGCTGATGTTGTCCGAGGTGGACGATGTGCCGATGGAATTGTTGTCTACCGCGCTGGTGCGCGCCAAATTCCTTGAGAATATCGCCGAGAAGATTGGTCGCGCCAACGAGAAGGACCGTTATTTCACGGTTGGCCTGTTCTCCACGCTGAACGCGTTTTTAAGAGCGCCGATGGTGGATATCGTCGATCAGCTGCCGTTGTCGGAAGAGGTGAAAGAGGCCCTGACGCAGCAGAAAGGCCCGCTGGGCAAGGCGCTGTTTATCACCCGCGCATTGGAGCAGGGCAACACCCACCTGTTGATGGCCGGAATCGACGGCATGGATATTATGGCGATTTCATCGGGGTATCTGGACGCCAACGGCTGGGCGCGCAATACCCTTGCCAGCCTGAAAGAGGCCGCCTGATCTTTTGCTAGGGCGCCTTTTTCCGGTTATGACGCATTTTGAGGTCGGGCAGCATCAGCTGCCCATCGTCAGAACGGCACGCCGGAAGTCGATCGCCCTCAAACCCACCGCTTCCACACAAGTCCCGTTGCAACTGTTGGTCCCCCGTCATCTTTCCGAGCGCGCTTTGCGTAATCTGTTGCAGCGCCACCACCTCTGGATAGCCAATCGTCTCGAAGCGCATCTGCAACGTCAGTCGCCTGGGCTCTGGCCGCAATTTGCCTACCGCCTTCAGGACACTGTGGTTTGGCTGGGCGAATGCCTGCCGGTTGTGTGGCAGCCGCAAGCGGGGCGCTCTGCCGGGTGTACGCTTAAACAGGCGGCGCTGCATATTCCGTTCACCCAGACACCCGGCCTGTTGAGTTTTTCGGCGGCGCAAAAATCGCAGATCAAACGGCAGCTGCAAAACTGGTACCAGCAGCAGACGCACGCTTATTTGGCGCAAAAAGTGCCGGAGTTGGCCGCGCAGATTGGTGTCGGCGTCAGCGCCATACAGGTCAAAACCTACAAATCCCGCTGGGGAAGCTGCTATGCGGACGGCCGCATCCAGTTCAACTGGAAATTGCTGCAGGCGCCCGAGTGGGTGGTGGATTATGTCATCGTGCATGAGCTGTGCCACCTGCATCACGCCAACCATTCGCCGGCTTTCTGGGCGTTGGTCAATCATCACTATCCGCAAACGCCGCAGGCCAAACGCTGGTTGAAAACGCACGGCATGGCACTGATGGCGTTTTTAACCGATTAACCCCGTTGTAACCTGTTGGAGGATCGATGAGCTTGTCTGAAACGGTGATCCATATCACCGCCAATAGCCGACTGACGCAAACCCTGAAGCGCCAGGCGCTGGCGGGCTGCGGTGCGAGCGTGATCGAAACCCCGCAGATCATGACCCTCGAACAGTGGTGGCAGCAGTGGCAGCAAGGCCTGCTGTTTTGCGGTGTTCTGGATGCCGAGGTCTTGGCCAATAAGACGTTGTCGGCGTTCGAATCGCAATGGTTGTGGGAGCAGGTATTGGAAGAGACCATTGCCGAGCAGTCTGACGAAAGCGGCAAACCGCTTGAACTGTTGAATACCGTCAGCACCGCCAAACAGCTGGAGCAGGCCTGGAGTTTGTGGAACGAATGGTTGCCGGCCGGTGAACAGACCGACGATACCCTGCAGCATTTCGGTTCCGCCGAGTTTACGCTTTTCAAGCGGGTGGCAAAACGCTATGAGCAGCGGCTGCAAACCTTAAACTGGCAGGATGCCGTCGGCCAGCGCCGGCAGCGGCTGGCATGGCTCAGAGCGCACGGCAGCGGCTTGCCAAAACGTTTTGAACTGCACGGTTTTGACGAAATCACCCCGGCAATCGACGCCTGGAAGCAAGCGGTCGAGGCGTGGGGCTGCGAGGTACGGGAACAGACGTTCAACCTCACTGCATCCGATGAAGCGCAAGGTGATTTGCTGGCCGCCCATGATTATCTTGATGAAGCCCGTCAGGCGGCACGCTGGTGCGTGCAGCAGTGGCAACATTGGCGTGCGCTGAAGCCGGCTCACGAGGTTCGTATCGGGGTGGTAGCTCCCAATATCGAGGACTATAAAAACGCGTTGAAGCAGGCGCTGGACGAACAGCTTGCCTTGAGCGGCGAACAGCCGCTGCCATTGCAGAGCACGACCTTGCAGCCGCTTTACAATATCTCGCTGGGAAGTCGCTTAAGCGAGGTGCCGCTGGTGCAGAATGCGCTGCTGACATTGCGTCTTTTTTTGCAACCCAAGCGTGCTGTTAGTTACGCACAATGGAGCGAGTGGCTGCTCTCACCCTATACGCCGGGCGAAGCGGCGTTGCGCCACAAGGCGGACGCCGTACTGCGCCGCTTGCAGTGGGCGACGTTTCAGTGGCCGAATCTGCTGGCCACCGAATCGGCCGAGCGCCTGCCTAAGCCCTTATACCGTGCCTTGCTTAACTGGCAGGAAAAGATGGTGCCCAAAGCGGCCGAAAAGCTGTCGCTGGAACAGTTTGTGTTGCTGGCCGAGCAATGCCTGAACACCTTGCAGGGCAAAGAACCCGGCAAACGCCGCCTGCTGGCGGAGCAGACGCGCGCCCTCAATAGCGACGAACACCAGCAGCGCGAGGCGTGGCTGAATGTCCTCAGTCGATTCAAAACCCTTAGCCATACGTGCGGCACACAGACAATCTCCTACTGGCTGGGGGTGTTGCAGCGCTTTGTCGGCGAGACTTTGCACCAGTCGCAAAGCAAAGGGCTGCAGCCTATTCAGATCATGGGGATGCTGGAAGCGGGCGGACAGCCGTTTGACGCCTTGTGGGTATTGGGCATGACCGACGAAGCCTGGCCGCGTCCGTCGCAACCCAATCCGTTTTTACCCATCAGTTTGCAGCGCCAATACCGTTTGCCGCGTTGTGATGCCAAGCGTGAACTGGATTATGCGCGCCAGATCAGCCGCCGCTTGTGTGCGGCTGCACCTGTGCAGGTGTGGAGTTATCCGCGCTTTGAGGGCGAGGCGGAGCGATTGATGAGCCCGCTTCTGGAAAGCGGCCTGTTCGACGGTTACGGAGCTTACGTGCATCAACCCTACCGGACGTTGGCGCAAGCGCATTTTGATACGCGCTGCGAATTGCTTTGGGAGCCGGATCATCGCGGGCCGCCGATTCCGGAAGGGGAGAGCGCGCCGGGCGGTAGCGGCATTTTGCAGGCGCAAAGCCAGTGTCCGCTGATGGCGTTTATCGACTATCGTCTGGGAGCACGCCAGAGTTTGCAGGAGGTAGACGAAGGCTTGCAGAGCACCAATCAGGGTACGTTGATTCACGAGATTCTCGAGCATTTCTGGCAGGAGTTGCAGCATCAGGGCGCTTTGCTGAGTCTGTCGGACGAGGCGCTGCAGGAAAAATTGCAGCAGCATATCGACGCACGTTTTGCCGTCCTGCAGAACAGTTTCGATGGCCATTATCTGGCACTGGAGCAGCAGCGCATTCTGGAATTGTTGCTCTCCTGGATGGAGCTGGAACGGCAGCGTCCGGCCTTTGCGGTGGAGCAAACCGAACAGGCCGTCACGGTGACGCTGGCGGGGGTGCATTACCGCCTGAAGATCGACCGCATCGACCGCGTCGGCACCGAATGGGTTATTCTGGACTACAAAACCGGCCGGGCGACGATTGGCGATCTGCTGAAAACGCCGATCCGTGCGCCGCAGCTGGCGGTTTACCTGCATGCGGTCGAGGATAAAACGGTGGCGGGCATCGGCTATGCGCTGCTGCACTCCGACGACGGCGTCAAATTCAACGCACTGGCTGCCGAAGAGGCGGTTTTGCCGGAGGCGCGCTCGGTGACGGTGTTCAGCAAACTGGCGGAGAAAGAGGGCGGCGACTATTTTGAAGTGCGCTGGGAGGATTTTCTCGACAGCCTGCGTCAGGAGGTGCTTGATTTGGCCAGGGAGATACAGCAGGGCGTGGCGGAGATGCGTTTTGACAAGCCGGCGGATGTGGCCTATGCAGCCGGTTATCTGGCGCTGCGTCTGCCCGAAGTGGAACGCCAGCTTGCCAAAGCCGGAATCGGCGCGCATGACGGCATACATGATGGCA
>JACXUQ010000521.1 GCA_014763835.1 Thiotrichales bacterium | reverse complement strand
CGAACTGGGCAGGCAAAAGGCGCGGTTTTGCTGTTTGGGGTGCAAGGTAGCGCGTTTTCCTGTTTTAGATAAAGGCGTGATGCACCAAAAGATACAGGCGTTGGCCGGTGTGTTTGCATGCAATGTGTTGGTTTTAATCGTGCCAACCTCATATACCGGTAAAAAATGTGCCGGTAACAAAACCAACCCGCCTTGCGCGTGGCCATCAACCTCAGGTAAAGGTAGCCAATACAGGTTTGGCCATTGCTCGGGGCTTTGCCATTTTTTTACGATCACTTGTGCGCCAATACTATTCAGCCATTGGTGAATCGGGCAGCCAGGGTGTGCTTGTTTAACGCGCGGTAACTGATAGGTCAGCCAGCGGGTTAAGCGTTCGGCGGCATTATCGCACTGGCTTAGTGCTGGGTAGAGGGTAAACGCGCCATGCCCAACCAGTAAAGCGACCACCTGCTGTATCCATTCTCTATCCCAATCGTTACCACTTGCCCATAACACGTCACTTATCACCTTGTTGGTTCGTCATGCCGTCTATTTTCAGTCGTCGGGTGCAGACTCGGTGGTGAAATAGATGAAAGAAATGGCCATCAAATGCTGTTTGGCGGCATTTGGCTAGTGCAAAAAAGTCGAGACGCCAAACGATCGTTTGCATTCTGGGTTTAAAAAATCAAACGGTTTGTACTTTGATGCCGAGGTTGGTTTAGGGTACAAAAAGCGCTAAACCTTGCTTTGATCCAGTAATGGCAAGGCCTACCAGCGTTGGATTTCAATCGAGACGCCAAACAGTAAATGGGCTAATTTCCCTGTTTGGCGTTTCGATCCAAAAGCCAAACGGATAGTGGTTTTGGCGTATGGGTATAAAAGCATGGGGAAGTGTTTAATGAAGCGCTGCTGTTTATTTTGGCTTGGTATTTGATAAAGGGACGTTTTCTAACTTCAGTGAAGGTTGCTTGTTACTGTTGTCATCAATGTACTCAAGGGCGTACCCCATAGCCTTGTAGCTTTTCTCGCGTTTTTTAAACATGCGTTGCAGCATAGGGAGGGCGCAGTCTACATAGTCGTGAATGGTGACTTGTGTTTTGCCTTCCGATTCACGATGAATACGACCGGCATATTGAGCCAATGTACCTTTCCATGCGATTGGCATAGCCAAAAACAAAGTATCCAGTCTTGGCAGGTCAAATCCTTCGCCTACATATTTTCCTGTTGCGACGACAACTTGAGCCGATTG
>JACXUQ010000120.1 GCA_014763835.1 Thiotrichales bacterium | reverse complement strand
CTGAACTACCGCTCCTGATTGTATGGTGGGTGGTACAGGGTTCGAACCTGTGACCCTCGCCTTGTAAGGGCGATGCTCTCCCAGCTGAGCTAACCACCCAATTAAGCATCAATTTCTGAATCAGATTAACTTCTTCAAATCTTCTGCAGGCCGCTTGCCTGGCGGCTTTGCCAGGCTTTGCGTCTGCGCTTAATTGATGTGGCGTATTATAGGGGCTTGGGAGAAGTTGTCAATTAAATTTGTCGTTTTTTTTGCAAATTTTTGACAAATTTTAGTTCACAGCGTCTTTTAGCGCTTTACCAGCAGTAAACTTAGGCACTTTTGCGGCAGGAATCTTCATTTCAGCGCCAGTTTGAGGGTTACGACCAGTACGTGCAGCACGCTCACCAACTTTGAAAGTACCAAAACCGATGATCGCTACAGAATCACCTTTGCCCAACGCTCCAGTAATCGCCGCAACCGTTGCATCCAACGCACGCGCAGCGTCCGCTTTAGTCAAACCAGCTTGTTCTGCAATTGCACTTACTAATTCAGATTTGTTCATTATTTAATCTCCATGAGTACCATTTTTTGTTTAATTCTAGCGCCATTCGGCGGCTAGAACCATTTATAGCAACCCTTCGTCAAAGGTGTCAAGCAAAAAAACCGCTAAAATCCGTACTTAGTGTCGATTCGCGTCAGTTTGGCCCTCTTTTACCTCTTCACCCCCTGAAAACACGGCTATTCCATCATTTTCTTTTATAGGGGTAGGCATTTGTTCTAATGCCACATTCAACACCTCATCCACCCATTTTACCGGGCGAATGTCCAACTGCTCTTTAACCTCTTCGGGCACATCTGCCAGGTCACGAACGTTATCAAACGGAATAAGCACCGTTTTGATGCCTCCGCGTAGCGCGGCCAGTAACTTCTCTTTCAAGCCGCCAATCGGCAACACCTCACCGCGCAGCGTGATTTCGCCCGTCATAGCCACATCTGCCCTCACCGGCGTCTTGGTCAAAACAGACGTAATGGCGGTACAAATGGCAATCCCGGCGCTTGGACCGTCCTTCTTGATCGCCCCTTCCGGAAAATGCAAATGCAAATCCAAGTTCTCATAGAAGTCGTCTGCCAATCCTAGCTCAGCCGACCGGCTGCGAATAACACTCATCGCCGTATCGACCGACTCCTTCATAACGCTGCCCAACTGGCCTGTACTGGAATGTTTACCTTTTCCGGGCATCGCCGTTGCTTCAATACGCAGCAAATCACCACCCACGCGCGTCCACGCCAAACCGGCAACCTGACCGATGCGGTTCTGCGCATCTGCCAGACCGATACGATAACGCGCCACACCAAGATAGCCCTCTAACGCATCAGGCGTAATGATAATTTGGCCTTCCGCCTCGCCTGTCACCAGTTTCTTGACCGCTTTACGGCAGATTTTGGCAAGTTCACGCGCCAGATGTCGCACGCCGGCTTCGCGTGTGTAGGTCTGGATAATCGCTTTCAGTGCCTCATCGGTGATTTCCAACTCATCTGGTTTCAGACCATGATCGCTTGCCGCTTTAGGCAACAGGTGCTCTCGGGCTATATTGAGTTTTTCCGGCTCCGTATAGCCCGATAACTCGATAACCTCCATGCGGTCGAGCAAGGCTTCGGGAATATCCATTGAGTTGGAGGTCGCGACAAACAGCACATCAGACAGATCGTAATCCACCTCCAGATAATGATCGTTAAAGGTGCTGTTTTGTTCGGGATCCAACACCTCAAGCAAAGCACTGGCAGGGTCACCGCGCATATCACTGCTCATCTTGTCGATTTCATCCAACAGGAACAGGGGGTTACGCGTGCCGGCACTGCTCATTTTCTGAATAATCTTACCTGGCAGCGCGCCAATATAGGTTTTACGGTGACCGCGGATTTCCGCTTCATCGCGCACCCCTCCCAATGCCATACGCACATATTTACGATTGGTCGCCTCGGCAATAGAGCGCGCCAGAGAGGTTTTACCGACACCCGGCGGTCCGACCAGACACAAAATAGGCCCTTTAATCTTACGCACGCGCTTCTGCACCGCCAAAAACTCGACAATACGCTCCTTGACCTTTTCCAGACCATAATGCTGACTGTCCAGCACCTGCTCTGCGTGCTGCAAATCCTTGGAGACGCGCGAGCGTTTTTTCCACGGCACCGCCAGCAACCATTCCAGATAATTGCGCACCACAGTCGCTTCTGAAGACTGAGACGGCATCATTTTGAGTTTTTTCAATTCGGCTTTGGCCTTGGCCAATGCCTCTTCGCTCATCCCGGCCTGTTCAATTTTTTCAGACAGCTGATCGTACTCGCTGACAACGCCCTCATCACCACCGGCCAACTCGGTATGAATCGCCTTAATCTTCTCGTTCAGATAGTACTCACGCTGCGTTTTATCCATCTGTTTCTTGATGCGAGTCGTGATGCGTTTTTCGGACTCCAGCAACTCACGCTCGGTTTCCACAATCGACAACATCTGCTCAAGACGTTCATTGACCGCCGACAACTCCAACAAAGCCTGCTTATCGGCCACTTTCAGATTGACGTTGGCCGAAACCAGGTCCACCAGACGATCCGCCGACTCCTCTTTTTTGACGGAGGCAATCACCTCTGAAGGTATTTTCTTTTTGAGGTCGGCATATTGCACAAAACTCTCTTTCAGAGCGCGCAACAGCACAATCGTGTCGGTCTGATTATCTTCCACAGAAACAAATTCGCTGATGTCACCCAACAGCACATTGGTATGGTTGTTCAAACTGAGCAGGTGGAAACGCTGCACCCCCTCCACCAAGACCTTAACCGTACCATCCGGCAGCTTCAGCAACTGTAGAATGTTAGCCATCGTGCCCACGGAATAAAGGTCTTCCAGCGTAGGAATATCCTGCTCCGCACTTTTTTGAGTCACCAGGAAGATCTGTTTATCGCCTTCCATGGCCTCGTTCAATGCCTGTATGGACTTTTCGCGACCGACAAACAGTGGCATGACATTGCCGGGGAAAACCACTACATCCCTTAATGGCAGCACTAATACATTCATTTTCATTGTGACTTGGTCGAGTTCCATATTTTTCCTTTCTTTGTGGCGGTAAGCGCAAAAAAATACCCAGCCAAGCTGGGTACTTTAAAGTTCACCTTAACTTCAGTCGAATTTACTCGCTGGAAGCTTTCTTTGGCTCTTCTTCTTGATACACCATCATCGGTGGCTTCTTACCTTGTACTACGGCTTTATTAATAACGACTTTCTCAATATTTTTCAAGCTAGGCAGGTCATACATTGTATCAAGCAAAAGTTGCTCCATAATCGAACGCAGACCGCGCGCGCCGGTTTTACGTTCAATCGCCATGTGCGCGATCTCCGTCAGTGCGTCTTTGCGGAACTGCAACTCGGCACCCTCCAGTTCAAACATTTTCTGGAACTGTTTAACCAAGGCATTTTTAGGTTCGGTCAGAATTTTGACCAATGCCTCTTCATCCAGTTCTTCCAGAACGGAAATCATCGGTAGACGCCCAACAAATTCCGGAATCAAACCGAACTTAATCAGATCTTCCGGCTCGACATTACGGAATTTTTCCGTCAGGGTGCGCTTCTTGTCTGCCGACTTCACCTCGGCAGAGAACCCGATCCCCATATTCGTTTCGGTACGCTGGTCGATAATTTTATCCAAGCCCTCAAAAGCCCCACCCACGATAAACAGAATCTTCGAGGTATCCACCTGAATCATATCCTGGTTAGGATGTTTACGCCCGCCCTGCGGCGGTACAGAAGCGATTGTGCCTTCGATCAGTTTCAGCAAAGCCTGCTGCACCCCTTCGCCCGATACATCGCGCGTAATCGAAGGGTTTTCAGATTTGCGGGTAATCTTGTCGATTTCATCGATATAAATAATGCCACGCTCCGCTTTCTCCGGATCGTTATCGCAGCGCTGCAAAAGCTTCAGAATAATGCTTTCAACATCCTCACCCACATAACCGGCCTCGGTCAAGGTGGTGGCATCGGCAATCGCAAACGGCACATCCAGCAAACGCGCCAACGTTTGTGCCAATAATGTCTTACCGGAACCGGTCGGACCAATCAGCAAAATATTACTTTTGGTCAGCTCAACATCATCCTTCTTGTGCGAATTTTGTAGGCGTTTGTAATGGTTATAAACCGCAACCGCCAGCACCTTTTTAGCCTGATGCTGTCCAATGACATAATCATCCAGAATTTTGCTGATTTCGTGCGGCGTAGGCAGGTTTTCCAACTCAAACGTTGATAAAGCTTCTGCGCCGAACTCTTCCTGCAAAATATCGTTGCAGAGTTCTACGCACTCGTCACAAATATAAACCGACGGACCGGCAATGAGTTTGCGAACCTCATCCTGACCCTTGCCACAGAACGAGCAGTAAAGTGTCTTATCATGACTCATTATTCTTACCTTATCGTTTTGTCAGTACTTTATCGACCAAACCGTAATCACACGCCTGCTGCGCACTCATAAAATTATCACGGTCAGTATCGCGTTCAATCGTCGCCAGATCCTGTCCGGTGTGTTCCGCCAGGGCGCGATTCAAATTATCTCTGATTTTCAGGATCTCCTGCGCATGGATCTGAATGTCACTTGCCTGACCCTGGAAACCGCCTAGCGGCTGGTGAATCATCACGCGCGAATTCGGCAGCGCAAAACGCTTGCCCTTGGCACCGGCAGACAACAGGAAAGAGCCCATGCTCGCCGCCTGGCCGATACACATGGTACTCACATCAGGCTTGATGAAATTCATGGTATCGTAAATCGCCATGCCGGCCGTGACACTGCCGCCCGGTGAATTGATGTACAAGTGAATATCCTTATCCGGATTTTCGGATTCCAAAAACAACATTTGCGCCACAATCAAATTGGCCATGTGATCTTCAACCTGTCCAACCATAAAGATCACACGCTCTTTCAATAAACGGGAATAAATATCATAGGAACGTTCACCACGACTGGTCTGTTCAATTACCATTGGCACAAGTGCGTTTTGAATCAAATTGCTGTCCATTCTGACCTTACTTCCTCATTTATTTTGGATTATCACGTATTTTTATAGAGAGCTTTGCACGAGTGGGGCGCGAAATAAAAATGAGGAAAAAATTGGCTGGTTGAGGCGGAAAACGCAGCTAATAGCTCGCTATTAGCAAGT
>JACXUQ010000119.1 GCA_014763835.1 Thiotrichales bacterium | reverse complement strand
GAGCGTGTTAAGGCCGAAGGTGAGCAGACGCCGGCGGACGTGCTGATGACGGTGGATGCAGGGAATCTCTGGTATGCCGCGTCGCAAGGACTGTTTCAGCCAATGAACGCGCCGCAGGTGGAAAAGGCCGTGCCCGCCCATTTGCGCGATCCGCAGGGGTTGTGGAGCGGCTTGTCGATCCGTGCGCGTACCATTGTGTACAGCACCGAACGCGTGAATCCCGAAGAGCTGTCGACTTACGAGGCTTTGGCGGAGCCGAAGTGGAAGGAGCGTTTGTGTTTAAGAACCTCCAAAAAAGTTTACAACAAGTCGTTGGTAGCGGCCCTGCTGGCGCACAACGGCGAAGCGGCCACCGCCAAGATGCTGGCGGGCTGGGTCGATAATCTGGCGGCAGCCCCGATGGCAAAGGATTCGCAGGTGATGGAGGCGATTCTGGCGGGGCAGTGCGATGTCGGGATTGTGAACACTTATTATTTCGGCCGTTTGCAGCAGGAAAAACCGGATGCAGCGTTGAAACTGTTCTGGGCCAATCAAAATACCACCGGCGCGCATGTCAATGTTTCCGGTGCGGGGGTGCTGAAGCACGCCAAGCATGTGGACGCCGCTAACCGTCTGATGGACTGGTTGGCCAGTGACCGCGCGCAAGAGTTGTTTGCCGCCTTGAACAAGGAGTTTCCGGTCAATCCGCAGGTGCCGGTCGACGCGATTGTCCATTCATGGGGGGATTTTAAACAGGATCAACTCGGGCTTGAAAGAATCGGTGCCTTGCAGAACGAGGCGGTGACGCTGATGCAGCGTGCCAACTACCGTTAAGCGCCTGCCGATTTGTTCGCGTAATGAATAGAGGATTGGCCCTTCTGATTGCTGTCGCCGCCATTTTGGCGGCGCCTGTTTTTATCGTCGCTTTGTCGTGGCTGGCGCCGCAATCGGGTTTATGGGCCCATTTTGCCGATACGCTGTTGGCGCCGATGCTGGTCAATACGTTGGTGTTGCTGCTGGGGGTCACCGTTGGCGCCGGCCTGCTCGGAACGGCGCTGGCGTGGCTGGTGACGCTGTGCGACTATCCCGGAAGGCGCTGGTTTGAGTGGCTGTTTTTCCTGCCGTTTGTGTTGCCCGCTTATGTGGTGGCATTTGTCTATTTAGGGCTGTTTGATTTTGCCGGCCCGGTACAGTCCTTTCTGCATGCGCAGTTTGCGTTTGAGCGCATTGATATCCGTTCCGGTCATCTTGCCGTTATCGTCGTGTTCACGGCGGTGTTTTATCCCTATGTCTATATGCTCGCCAGAGTTGGCTTTCAGTCGCAGCGTCATAGTCTGCTGGAGGCGGCGCAAACGCTTGGGGCGAGTAATGCCGGAATTTTCTGGCGGGTCAGTCTGCCGTTGGCGCGGCCGGCGATTGTGGCCGGTATTACGCTGGTGCTGATGGAGACCTTGGCCGATTTTGGAGTGGTGTCGATGTTTAACTACGACACCTTTACCACGGTGATTTACTCTGCTTGGGAGGATTACCGCAGTGTCGAGATGGCGGCGCAGGTTGCCAGTCTGCTGGTGCTGCTGAGTGTGTTACTGATCGTGGTGGAGCGTTACAACCGCGGCCGCGCGCGTTTTTATACCGACCAGTCCCGGCTGACGCCGCCCTTTAAGTTGACGGGCGGCAAAGCTTGGGCGGCGACTGGGGCAAGCGGACTGGTGGTGGCGCTGACCTTTGTCTTGCCGGTCGGGCAGCTGCTTGTCTGGGCATGGCAGATGTTTGAGCACGAATGGGATGCACATTACTGGACGCTGATGGCTAACTCCTTGATGTTGGGGATTACCGCAGGATTGTTGGCGGTGGGGGTGGCGTTACTGTTACTCACCCTGAAATACCGCCAAGGGCGGCGTCATGCGGCCAGCAGTTTTTGGGTCGGTTTGGCGAGCATGGGCTACGCCTTGCCCGGTTCGGTCATGGCAATCGGTTTGCTGTTTCTATTTTGGGTGCTCGATAAGACGCTGCTGGTGTGGCTGCAGAACAGCTTCGGAATTGAGCGTGTGTTGTTGGTTTCCGGCGGTTTGGGGGTGTTGCTCTACGCCTATTTGAGCCGTTTTATTGCGGTGGCGATCGGCCCGATGGAAGGGGCGTTTGAGAGCATCCGCCCGAGCTATATCGAAGCCGCGCAAACCATGGGAGCGGGGCGTTTTACGGTATTCAGACGGGTCTATCTGCCGCTGGTGATGCCCGGTATTGCGACTGCATTTCTATTGGTTTCGGTGGATGTGATGAAGGAGCTGCCGGCCACCTATCTGCTACGGCCTTATGGTTGGGATACGCTGGCCATTAAGGTCTATGAATTGGGAGCGGAAGGCCTGTATGAACGCGCTTCACTCCCCGCGTTGGGACTGATTCTGATCAGTCTGGTCGTTTTATGGGGAGTGAAGCGCCTGGAACGCAAGCGTTAGAAACGGTGCTTGGTAACCTAATTTCCCTGATTGAAATCAAGCGTGGCAATCACTTCAGCAAACTGTTCGGCATTGAGCACGTTTTTTAACCCAAAGGCGCACTCCACCGTCAAACGCATGCGCTGCTTGTCCAGTTCGCCGAGTTCGTCCACCAGTTTTAATGCGTGGGTTTTGTCGCCCTCTACATCCAAGGTGATCTCTTTCAGTTCGCTTTTAATGTCGTGGTATTTGGCGTTGATGTATTCGACCTTGGCGAAATTGTCACGCGAGATGGCGCGCACCTTGTCGAGCTGGGCGGGCGTGAGATTGAGGCGGTCGAGGTTGTCCATCACAATCGGCATGAGCGTAGTAATGGGCGAAGAGGGTTTGAAATCGTCCGCCTGAACGGTGGGTGTGAGAGCAATCATGCCGATCAAAAGCCACTTTTTAAACATAGTATGAATTCCTTTTACGCCTGTGTTAAGAGGGAAGAATAACATAGCACGAAACTCGGTTATTGCAAATCCGCCTTGTAATTTAGCTTTAATTGGTCTATTTTTGCCAACCTTTAATTGAATGCCTTCCTGATCCTCTATGACCCGGCCTGTTGAGAATTTAAAAACGTCAAATTTGCGCCAAGCGGCTTTGGGCGTATTGCAGCGCGTTTACGGCTATGAGAGTTTTAGGCCGTTGCAGGCGGCGATTATCGAGGATGTAGCCGGCGGGCAGGACTGTTTTGTGTTGATGCCGACCGGCGGCGGCAAGTCGTTGTGTTATCAGATTCCAGCCTTGATGCGTCCGGGCACGGCGATTGTGGTGTCGCCGCTGATTGCGCTGATGCAGGATCAAGTATCGGCGTTGCAGGCCAACGGCGTGTCGGCCGCCTATTACAATTCGGCGATGGATCGCGAGCAGTCGGTAGAGGTGTTGGCCAAGCTGCATCGCGGCGAGTTGGATCTGTTGTATGTGTCGCCCGAGCGGCTGCTGACGGCCAATTTCGTGCAGCGCTTGCAAAACCTGCCGATCGCCCTGTTTGCGATTGACGAGGCGCACTGTATTTCGCAGTGGGGGCACGATTTTCGTCCGGAATACAGCCAGATCGGCCAGTTGCGTCAGCATTTTCCGCAGGTGCCGTTTATTGCGTTAACCGCCACGGCTGACCGGGTGACGCGCGAAGATATTCTGCAACGTTTGGGGTTGCAGCAGGCGCGGGTGCATATCAGCAGTTTCGACCGTCCCAATATCCGCTATTCGGTGCTGGAAAAACGCCAGCCGATGAAGCAGCTGCTGCAGTTTTTGGAGGCGCGCGGACTGGGGCAGGCAGCGGAATGCGGGGTGATCTACGCCTTGAGTCGCAAACGCGTCGAGGAGGTGGCCGAAGCCTTGAAGGCCGAAGGCTACCGCGCTGCAGCTTATCATGCCGGCTTGCCAAGCCAGATTCGCGATGCGGTGCATCAGCGCTTTCTGCGCGACGAGATCGATATTGTCGTCGCCACAGTGGCTTTCGGCATGGGCATCGACAAGCCCAATGTACGTTTTGTAGTGCATTACGATTTGCCGAAAAACATCGAGGGCTATTATCAGGAAACCGGCCGCGCCGGGCGCGATGGGCTGGAAAGCGAGGCGTTGCTGCTGTTTTCGATGCAGGATGTGGCTACCGCCCAGTATTTTGTCGAGCAGATCGGCAATGAGGAGCAACGCCGCATCGAGCAGTTCAAATTGTCGAGCATGGTGGCGTTTGCCGAATCGCAGACCTGCCGCCGCAATGTGTTGCTGAACTATTTTGCCGAACCGAGCCAGAAGCCTTGCGGCAATTGCGATGTCTGCCTCAATCCGCCACAGCTGTTTGACGGCAAGGTGGCCGCGCAGAAGGTGTTGTCGTGCGTTTACCGCTTGAATCAGGGGTTTGGCGCGCGCCATGTGGTGGAGGTGTTGCGCGGCCAGAACACCGAACGCATCCGCGACCTGAAGCATGACCAGTTGAGCACTTACGGCATCGGCAAGGAGTTCAGCGGCGAGGCATGGCTGAGTATTATCCGCCAGTTGGTGCATTTGGGATATCTGTATCAGGATATCCAGCACTATTCGGTGTTGCGGCTGACGGCGTCCGCCAAGCAGTTGCTGAGAGGGGAAGTGGCATTGCAGCTGGCCTTGCCGAAAAAGGCCGCGCCAAAACTCGGCAGGCCGGGTGGCGCGCGCGCCGATCTGGCGCCGGAAGAGTTGGCGTTATTTGAACAGTTGCGTGCGTTGCGCCGCGAGATTGCCGAAAGCGAGGATATTCCGGCTTATCAGGTGTTTAACGATGCAGTGCTGCGCGAGATGGCGCAACACAAGCCGCAAACCGATGGTGAACTCTTGGCGATTAACGGCGTGGGGCAGAGCAAGCTGGCGCGTTTCGGTTTTGAGTTTTTGAATCTGTTGCGGCGGGTTGGCTGAGCTTAAAGTTTACCGGCAGCTTTGAGTGCCTTGATGGAATAGAGGTCATAACGGGTGTTGGGGCTTTCAACCTGGGCGTTGGGTTGGATATGCTCAGGATGTTCCAACGTCGGCGCTTTGGCGGGGCGCTTGACAACCACGCGCTGCGAGGCGGTTTGCAGTGCCGCAGCCAGCAGGCGGCTGCTGTCCATATCGGGGCCGAGCAATTGTTGCAGCGCTTTCATCTCTTTTTTGACGGAGGCGCTTTTTTTCTTTTCCGGGTACATCGGGTCGAGATAGATGACGTCGGCGGCGGGTTGTTGTTGTAACAGGTAGTCGGCGCCGTCGGCATTGACGAGATGCAA
>JACXUQ010000118.1 GCA_014763835.1 Thiotrichales bacterium | reverse complement strand
TGGCCGTCGGTGCCGATAAAATCGGTGTCGCAAAACTGGCAGACCGCGTCGCCCCGATCCTGTTCGCGGCCGGTCCACAGGTTGCAGTTGCTCAGGCGGCAGAAAATCGCCGGACGGCCGCTGTGGAAGCCTTCGCCCTGCAATGAATAAAACACCTCTTTTACCGAATAACTCATAACAAATGCACTTTCTGCTTGGGGGAGAATCTTGCGTGTATTTTACCCTTTAGAAGTGTGTATGAAATGATATAATTTCAAGCTATTTGTTAAATTTCAGTTAAACATCACTTAAGTTGGGTTGCGATAATGGCAGGAAAAACTTTATACGATAAGTTGTGGGACGCGCATGTGGTGCGTCAGGAAGAGGACGGCACGGCCTTGATTTATATCGATCGCCAGCTGTTGCACGAAGTAACTTCACCACAGGCATTCGAGGGGCTGCGTCTGGCGCACCGCAAACCTTGGCGTGTAGAGACCAACCTGGCCACGTGCGACCATAACGTGCCAACGACCGAACTGAAAGGCGGGCCGGAAACGATTGAAGATCCGGTGTCGCGCACTCAGGTCATTACCTTGGGCAAGAACGCTCAGGAATTCGGTATTACCGAATTCGGCATGGGCGACCCGCGCCAGGGTATCGTGCATGTGGTCGGACCGGAAGAGGGTGCGACCCTGCCGGGTATGACCGTGGTGTGCGGTGACTCGCATACGGCAACGCACGGTGCTTTGGGTGCGTTGGCGCACGGCATCGGTACCTCTGAAGTTGAGCATGTGATGGCAACCCAGTGTTTGATTCAGAAAAAAATGAAAAACATGCTCATCAAAATCGACGGCAAGCTGCAAGCCGGCGTCACGCCGAAGGATGTGGTGCTGGCGATTATCGGCAAAATCGGTACGGCCGGTGGTACGGGCTGTGCGATGGAGTTCGGCGGTCAGGTGTTCCGTGACATGTCGGTGGAAGGCCGTATGACCGTCTGCAATATGGCGATTGAAGCCGGTGCGCGCGTCGGTTTGGTCGGCGTGGATGAAAAAACAGTCGAATACGTTAAGGGTCGTCCTTTTGCGCCAAAAGGCGAGATGTGGGACTTGGCGGTAGAAGCCTGGAAAGATCTGCACTCCGATGATGATGCCAAGTTTGACATTGTGGTTGAGATGGATGGTTCCACAATCGAGCCGCAAGTCAGCTGGGGAACCTCGCCTGAGATGGTGCTGGATATCAACGGCATGGTGCCAAATCCAGACAAGGAAACCGATCCCGTCAAAGCTAACGGTATTCGCCGCGCATTGGATTACATGGGCCTGAAAGCCGATATGCCGGTGAAGGATATTCCGGTGGAGTATGTGTTTATCGGTTCCTGTACCAACTCGCGTATTGAAGATTTGCGTGCTGCGGCCAGCGTGCTCAAAGGCAAGAAAATTTCCGACAAAGTGGAGTTGGCGATTGCCGTTCCGGGGTCCGGTCTGGTCAAGCAGCAGGCCGAACAGGAAGGGTTGGATAAGATTTTTATCGAGGCTGGCTTTGAGTGGCGTAATCCGGGATGTTCAATGTGTCTCGCAATGAACGCAGACCGTTTGCCTGCCGGTAAGCATTGCGCTTCAACCTCTAACCGTAACTTTGAGGGTCGTCAAGGTGCGGGTGGGCGCACCCACTTGGTGAGCCCTGAGATGGCGGCAGCGGCAGCAGTAGCCGGCCATTTTGTTGATGTGCGTGATTATTTGTAAGCAGCGGAGGAAGAGAAATGGATAAGTTTGTCAAATTGACTGCCATCGTTGCGCCGATGGATCGTGCCAACGTAGATACGGATGCGATTATTCCGAAACAGTTTTTGAAGTCGATCAAACGTAGCGGTTTTGGCCCTAACCTGTTTGACGAATGGCGTTATGAAGATGTCGGTCAACCGGATGCGGATAACTCCGGTCGTCCGTTGCGCAAGGATTTTGTATTGAATCAGCCGCGCTATCAGGGGGCGAAAATCCTGCTGACACGCGAGAACTTCGGTTGCGGTTCAAGCCGTGAGCACGCGCCTTGGGCGCTGAAAGATTACGGTTTTGACGTGATTATCTCCCCAAGTTATGCGGATATCTTCTTCAATAACAGCTTTAAGAACGGTATTTTGCCTATCATTTTGGATGATAAAACGGTCGATGAGTTGTTCCAGGAGGTTTATGCCTCTGAAGGTTATCAGTTGACTGTGGATTTGGATGCGCAGCAGATTATTAAGCCTAACGGCGAGGCGATTGCGTTTGAAGTGGATAGTTTCCGCCGCCACTGCCTATTGCACGGCTTGGATGACATCGGTCTGACGCTTCAGCATCAAAACGACATTAAATCGTATGAAGAGAAGCGCAAGCAGCAGGCGCCTTGGTTATTTGCCTGAGCTAAGCCAGAAAAGTTTTAAAACGTTTAAGAACGAAAGAGATTAGTTGGAATGACAAAACATGTGTTGATTTTGCCGGGTGACGGCATTGGTCCTGAGATTACAGCTGAAGCAGTAAAGGTATTGAACAGACTGGTTGAAACCGACGGTTTGGATATTACCATGGAAGAAGATTTGGTTGGCGGTGCGGCTTACGACGTTCACGGCGTACCTTTGGCCGATGCCACCATGGACAAGGCTCAGTCGGCCGATGCCGTGCTGTTGGGCGCGGTAGGCGGTTACAAATGGGAATCTTTGGATATCTCTGTCCGTCCTGAAAAAGGTCTATTGCGTTTGCGTAAAGAGATGGGCTTGTTCGCTAACCTGCGTCCGGCTTTCTTGTATCCGCAATTGGCGTCTGCTTCAACGCTTAAGCCTGAGATTGTTGCCGGTTTGGACATTCTGATTGTGCGTGAATTGACGGGCGGCATCTATTTCGGTCAGCCTCGTGGTATCCGTATTCTGGAAAACGGCGAGCGTCAGGGTTACAACACTTATGTTTATTCCGAATCTGAAGTGAAGCGCATTGCGCATGTGGCTTTCCAGGCGGCGATGAAGCGTAACAAAAAGCTGACTTCGGTGGATAAGGCCAACGTGTTGGAAGTGACCGAAATGTGGCGCGAAGTCGTCAATGAAGTGGCTAAAGAGTATCCTGAAGTTGAAGTCAAACACATGTACGTCGATAACGCGGCGATGCAGTTGGTGTTGAATCCGAAGCAGTTCGACGTTATGGTGACCGGTAATATGTTCGGCGACATTCTGTCTGACGAAGCCTCGATGCTGACCGGTTCTATCGGCATGTTGGCCTCGGCGTCTCTGGATGCCAACAACAAAGGCATGTACGAGCCAAGTCACGGCTCTGCGCCGGATATTGCCGGTCAAAACAAGGCTAACCCGTTGGCGACGATTCTGTCGGCGGCGATGATGTTGCGTTACTCGTTGGGTCGTGAGGACTTGGCGGTGAAGATCGAAGATGCGGTCGGCAAAGTGCTGGATCAAGGTCTGCGTACCGGCGATATCTGGTCGGAAGGCATGACACGCGTGACCTGTAGCGAAATGGGCGACGCGGTGGTCGCGGCGTTATAAGACCCGGCCTGTTCAGTTTTTGAACGGCCGTTTCTGCCTGATTTTCGATGCGAAACCACTTTACAATTACCATCAGTGATGTGCATGGTGCACGTGATTACTCGTTTAAACAGATTTTTAAACGTTTCGCGTGGCTGATTATGCTTGTGTTTGTGCTTGTATGGGTAGGGGTCATTGCGGCCATCTGGTTTTTGAGCTCCGAGGCACAGGCCATTGAAGACAAGCACGAGATGGCGGTGCAGCATTATGAAAAGATACTCAACGACAAGAAGAGTGACCTTATTCGCCTAGCGTCCGAAAAGCGCTTGTTGGAAGCCGAGTTGGAAGAAAAATCCAAACAGGCCGAAATGCTTGATCAGACGCTGCAGGGGCTGGAGGAATTGATTGGTACCAGTACCAGTGCCGAGGAGCCGGAAAGGGCGGTTGAAGAACGCATCAAGCTGGTGCAACTCAGCACGCTCGGCAAGAGCATGATGCTGGAGATGATACCCAACGGCCGTCCGGTGGCGGATTTTGAGGGGGTGAGCAGCTCTTACGGCTGGCGCACCCACCCGGTCACCGGAAATCGCCAGTTTCACCGCGGTATCGATTATCGCGGTGAAGCCGGTGCGAATGTGATTGCCACGGCCAACGGCGTGATTGAATATGCCGGTTACAGCAAAAACAGCGGTTTCGGCAATCTCATTATTGTGTCGCATGCCAACGGTTTTAAAACCCATTTCGGCCACTTGAGCCGGTTGGATGTTAAAACCGGACAGTATGTGCGTAAGGGGGATGTGATTGGCGGTATCGGCTCAACCGGTCTGTCGTCGGGTAATCATCTGCATTATGAAGTGTCGTTTGTGCAGCGCAAACTTGATCCTGCTCCGTTTGTGCAGTGGGGCTTGCAACGCTACGACAATATTTTCCAACAGGTGGAAGGGGTGCCATGGGGTTCTTTAACGCAAGCCGTAAACGATCAGGTTCAGAAGGTGGAAAAACAATTATCGCTCCGGGGTGTGCCTTTAGCGGCGAATTCAGCCAGATAGCCGGCCCGCTGCATGTTGACGGGCGCATAGACGGGATTATCGAAACCGGTTATGACGTGTCCATCGGGACGCAGGGCGAGGTTAAAGGGTTTGTCAAGGCGCGCTCGATTGTGTTGAGCGGCGTGCTGGAAGGCAAGGTGGCGTGTGAACGCATCGATATTCTGGCGACCGGCAAGCTGATTGGCGAGTTGATTAGCGGCGAAATGACGATTGAGGCGGGCGGCAAGTTCATCGGCGAAAGTCGTGAGTTGACGGAGGCCGGACTGATTGTCAGTCTGCCCGAGGATCGTCACTACAAGACGGCACCGGTGAATATTCAGGATGTGGTGGTCGCTCCGCAGGATATTGAAACGGAGCCCAAGGCTGAAAAGGTTTAACCCCGATTTTAAAGAAATCCTGTTCTTGCCGGCTATTCTGGACTGGCAGGGGCAAACAAGTATCAAGCGGGCATAACCCCGCAGAAAAGGAAGTAAAAGAGTATGACTAAGTTGTATGACATTGCAGTTGTTGGCGCTACCGGTGCGGTGGGCGAAACTATTTTGAAGGTATTGGAAGAGCGCAACTTCCCGGTGGGTAAATTATATCCGTTGGCCAGCAGCCGTTCTGCCGGTAAAAAATTGCCATTCAAAGGCGGTTGGGTAGAAGTACAGGACCTGGAAACGTTCGATTTCTCCAAGGTGCAGTTGGGCCTGTTCTCTCCAGGCGCGAG
>JACXUQ010000117.1 GCA_014763835.1 Thiotrichales bacterium | reverse complement strand
AAATAGAAACAATTTACAAAGCCTTCGTGGCCTTGGTGCTCTTCGTGGTTCAAAAAATCAATCATAAAATGCGGATACCCAAAGATTTTTGTTAGGCTGTGCCTATGGGCGCGGCTGACCGTTGATTATCTGTCAAAAGCCCGATGAGCGCAGGAAACGGCAGCGGTTTGCTGAACAGAAAGCCCTGAAAGTGCGCGCACTCTAACGCCTTTAACGCTTCGAGCTGAACCGGGGTTTCGACCCCTTCGGCGACCACATTGACGTTGAGGGCTTTAGCGATACTGATAATCGATTTGATGACGCGACAGGGTCTTTCGCACTGTTTGCTGAGTTTGCTGACAAAGCTTTTATCGATTTTGATTTCGTCGAACTCCAGCTCTGTCAGATACGACAACGAAGAGTAACCGGTTCCGAAATCATCAATCGACACCTTGAACCCCAGCGCTTTGATCTCCGCCAAGCGTTGTTTGAACGCGTCGATATCGTGGATAAAGGAGCTTTCCGTCACTTCCAGTTTGATGCGTTGCGCAATCCAGGGGGTCTGTTCCAGTTCATTCTGTAAAAACGTAACGAGATCGGCTGCCATGATACATTTGGGACTGAAATTGATGGAGAGGCTAGGGTACTGCTTAAGCAAACCGCTTTTATCCAACGTGTGCAGTTGCGCCACCGCCTGTTTGAAAACCCAGCGGTTGATGGTAATAATGTCGTCGGTTTTTTCGGCCAAAGGAATGAACAGGCCGGGTGGAACCAAAATGCCGTTATGCTTCCAGCGAATCAGGGCTTCACCGCCGGTGACCCGTCCTTGCGCATCAAATTGCGGCTGGTGGTGCAGCTCGAATTCGTCGAGCTTTTGAATGGCGTGGTTGAGCGCCACCTCCAGCTGGTGACTTTCATCGACCGCTCTTTGCAAGGCGTTGGAGTAGAACTCGTAGCACTCCTGTTTATCCCGCGACTTTTGCGAGGCAACCAGGGCGTGATGTATGAGGGCTTCGGCATCTAGCAAGCTGGCATCATTTGCGCCCGGAAAGGTGCAGATGCCGATTTCCGGATAGAGGTTGAAACGTTCCTCCTCTTCGTCAATCGCCAGCGGATAATGCTTGGTCAGTTCGACCATCTCGAGCGCAAGATGGGTGGCGGTTTTAAGTCCGGCCGTTCGCGGCACATTCTGTACGCAAATGCCAAACCCCGAACCGGTGACCCGTCCGAGGAAATATTGGTAGCCGGACAGGGTGTGTTCCAGGTCATGCAGCACTTTCAGAATGACGGTGTCGACAAAGGCGTTGCCGTAATGCGCCTCCATTTTTTCCAGAAATCCGAGGCGCAGATAGAACAGCAGGCCTTTCTGTCTGTTGTGCTGATGGGTTTGTATGCTTTGGCGAAGTTTTTGGGTGAAGTAGTCGCGATTGGCAATCCCGGTTTGCGAGTCAAAACGCGCCAGAAAGCGCAGTTTCTGTTCGTTGGCCTTGGCGGCGGAAATGTCGATAAACGAGGAGACATAGTGCGTGACCTGCCCATCGTTATCGTGCAGCGCGGCGATTCTCATGTACTCGGTGAAATGGTGGCCGCTTTTGTGACGGTTGGTGATTTCGCCGGCCCAGTTGCCGTTTGTGCTCAAGCTTTGCCACATGTGCGCATAGAAGGCTTGGTCGTGTACGCCGGAGCTTAAAATGCGCGGGGTCTTCCCCAAAACATCGGCTTCGCTGTAGCCGGTGACTCTGCTAAAGGCCTCGTTGATTCTGATAATGCGCAGGTTGGCATCGGTGATGAGCACAGGATCGCCGGTTTCAACGACTTTGCGGGAAATCCGCAGTTCCTCTTCCAGCAAGGCCTGATCGGTGATATTGACGCCTGTGGCGATCACATAATTAATCTTATCGTGCGCATCGGTAATCACCGCATTATGCCACTTCAGCAGAAGAGGCCTGCCTTCCTTGGTTATCCAATGATGCTCGACATTTTGCACGGTACGTTTTTTGAGCAGGTTTTTAAACAGGCTCTCTACTTTGTCTTGCTCGTTTACGGGGACAAAGTCGGACCAGTGGTATCGGCCTACCACTTCTTCCGGATCGTAGTGTGTGAACGCTACCGCAGCGGCGTTCATGGCGCGGACGATACCGTCCTGGTCCAATACAATAACCAGACTGTCAACGGTATGTAACACGGTTTCGACAAGCTGTGGGTTTTGACAGATCGATTGCAGCATAAGGGGCCTAAGTACTCATTGGCACGATAGATTATTTTTGTGCCGAATCATACAGAAGGCGAATGACCGGGACGGTCAAAATAAACTGCGATTTATTACCAAAAGTTGCAAAGGAACCTTTGCCTTATTTTTGTAAAGGGCGGAATCAGCTGCGTGCAATCCGGCTGACCAGCAGGTAGCCCTCATTGCGGTAGGCTTTGATGATTAAGGCTTGCTGGGTTTCATCCTTGATTTTTTTGCGCAGGCGGGAAATCAGGGTGCTGATCACTTTCTCATAACTGTCGTAGGCTTCGCGGTTGAGTTTGTGCGCAAGCCATTCGCTGGAAGCTGGTTTGCCGTTTTGCGACAACAACAGGTCCAGCAATTTGAACTCGCTGGGGGTGAGGCGCACTTTAATCTGCTGATTCCAGTCCAAGGTCCATGATTGCGAATTCAGTGTCCATAAGGCATCTGTCGGCTGGTCGGCAGGCGCGGAGCCGGCTTGGCTTTGGGCGTGGTGCAAGCGTTCGTGCAGACGGATCACCGAGGCCTTGAGAAACGGCAGGTCAACCGGTTTTTCCAGGTAAATATCCGCGCCGCGCGTCAGCGCTTCCACCTTGTCGCCGGAGGCGTCGGAACCGGAAAGCATAATAATGCCGATTTGCGAATGCGCGCGGAAGTGGGTGATCAGGTCGAGTCCAGAGGTGTCGGGCAGGGTGATGTCGAGAATGACAATATCCGGTGAAAACTCTTCAAACAGGGTAATGGCCTGGCTGCCGAGACTGGAAAACAGCGGCGTGAACTGCGGCGTTTTCTGGAAAAAAAGCTGCAATAAATGCTGGGTGTGGGCATCGTCCTCAACAATCAAAAGCTTAATGGTGTCGTGGTCTAGATCTTGTGGCATAAGTTTTTTACGTTGAAAAGGACAGGCGTTTCGTTGCATGGCACCCGACAGCACTTAAACGCGCTGCGCGGATAGATGAATTGAATTTGATTTTAACAGACGCAAGGGGGCTCGGGAATGCGCATAAATAAGGCGTCACCCTAAAGGATCGCAGAATAGGGGACGCCAATGATGATTTAGCTTTGAGGGGTGTTTTCGGTTCCCTGCTGTCGGCGTTCGGCGTTGCGGCGCTCGATGGCCTCCCAATCGATATTGTTGCAGGCTTCGCAGGGTGCTTCCAGAACTTTAAGGGCGACCAACAGAGAGTGGATTTTGCAGCCTACGCAGAATCCCAAGACGGTCTCCAGCCACATAAAGCCGAAACAGATCCACACCAGATACAGAGGGATCCAATACGGCATGTAATTGTAGGTTGTTGGAATGGACGTACCAAGCAGGGCATTCAACCAGTTGGCGAGGACTTCCGGGTTGAAGAATGCCAGACAGGCGATAATGAAAGTCGATCCCAGGCTCCAGGCAAAGCGTTTCGGCAGCAAGGGTTTCCATACGGTAGGGTGGCGTCTGGCGAGGAAGCTGGCAATCAAAATCGTTGGCGACAGGCGCGATGTCGCCACAAACATGCCGGCAAACATTTCAAACAGCGCATACCACAGCACCCAGGTCTGGAGGGTGTAGTCATAGGTGCGTCTGACCGCTTCGACGGAATAGATAATCTGGTCATCCCAGTTCATCTCATAGGTGTCCACGGCGGTATTGCCGTCCACCACCCAGTTGGAACCGTAGACCACGTCGATCAGCGTATAAAGCATGTAGATGGGAATAAACAGCAGGAATCCGGCACGGATACGCACCGCCGTGTCGTTGATGTATGGGGTCTGTTCCTTGGGATCGCGGAACCAGAGATTTTTAAAAGTGTCTTGTATGGCGTTGAACATTTAACATTCCCCCCGTTGGAATTGTGTTGTTCAAAATATCATGGAATGGTTATATGAGAAAAATCCGATATGTTTATGCGCTTATAAAATCGCTTAGTGTAATAGTGGGTTTTTTTAAAGCTTAACCAAACTTTACCACACGCCACCTATGCAAAAGAAGGTTTGGCTAGAAGCCGATTTTATGGACAGTGGGTTCGATGCCTTGGGCTTTGTAGGCTTTATAGCGTTCGCGTCCCATTTGCACGAGATAGTCGGTTTGGTCGAGGATTTCGATGGTTCGCGCATAGCGCGCAAAATTCTCGGGAAATTGCGGATGTAGGTTGACGAGTACATCCTCACACGGTTTGGGAATCTGCTCGCCGTAGAGTTGAATCGGGGCGGCAACTTTGCGCGCCACGCTATGCGCAATAAAACTTTGCGGCTGGGTGTCCCACAAGGTCAGGTCGTAGCGTTGCGCTTCCTGTTCATTTTCAAAACGCACATCGGCCTGGCGTTGTTCGTTCTGAATTTTTTGCAGCAGCTTGCTCAGAAAACGTTCGCGCTTTTGCGGTTCGGTGCTGTTAAGTACATAAAACAGCACGTCCTGCTGACTGGTTTGAACGTTTTCTGTCATTGCCGCCGACCTCAATATCAATTTTTACTGAATCTGATCCAGCAGGAACTGCACAATGGTCGGCACCGGACGACCGGTTGCCCCTTTGTTGGCGCCGCTGACCCATGCCGTGCCGGCAATGTCCAGATGCGCCCAGGAGACCTCTTTGGTAAAGCGCGCCAGAAATTGTGCGGCGGTGATGCTGCCGCCGGCACGGCCGCCGATATTGGCCATGTCGGCAAAGTTGGATTTCAACTGTTCGTCCCACTCTTCGCCCAACGGCATCTGCCAGACGCGGTCGTAGGTTTTTTGGCCAGCGACCATCAGCGCATCTGCCAGGGCTTGGTCATTGGCCATCAAGCCGGAAACATGGTGACCCAGGGCGATAATGCAGGCGCCGGTCAGAGTCGCCATGTCGACGATTTTGCTTGGCTTGTAGGTTTGCTGGGTGTAAGTCAGCGCGTCGCACAGAATCAGGCGGCCTTCGGCATCGGTGTTAAGGATTTCGATGGTCTGACCCGACAAAGAGGTGACCACATCGCCCGGCTTGATGGCATTGCCGGATGGCATGTTTTCGGTGGCGGGAATCACGCCGACCACATTCATTTTCGGCTTCAGTTCGCC
>JACXUQ010000116.1 GCA_014763835.1 Thiotrichales bacterium | reverse complement strand
TCCTGCTCCAAAGCACGTTTGCATTTGATCGCCAGGGTGTCGGCGACGGCCAGTTCAAAGGCGCGGCAGATGTCGGCCTTGGTCTGCTCGGTCGCATCGTTTTGGGCGATAGCGTCGTTCCAGGTGTTGAGCGTGTAGGTTTTGAGGCCGCTGAAGCTCATGTCCAATCCGGGGCGGTCGATCATCGGGCGCGGAAAGTGGTAGCGCTTCGCATCGCCCTGCAATGCCAGATTGGAGACCTTAGGTCCGCCCGGATAACCGAGGTCGAGCAGTTTGGCGGTTTTGTCAAAGGCTTCGCCGGCGGCGTCGTCCAGCGTATCGCCCAGCAGCTTGTAGCGGCCGATACCGTCCACGCGGATAATCATACTGTGGCCGCCGGACACCAGCAGGCAGATAAACGGAAATTGCGGTTTCGGGTCTTCCAGCATCGGCGCGAGCAGGTGGCCTTCCATATGATGCACGCCGATGGCGGGAATCTGCCAGGCATAGGCGAGGCTTCTGGCCACCGAAGCGCCGGTGAGTAGCGCGCCCATCAGTCCCGGGCCGGCAGTGTAGGCGATACCTTGAATATCTTTACCTGCGACATTTGCCTCTTGCATGGTTTGCAGAATCAGTGGTGTCAGTTTCTGGATATGGTCGCGCGAAGCCAGTTCGGGCACCACGCCACCGTATTGGGCGTGCAGTTCCACCTGTGAATAAAGGTTGTGCGCCAGAAGACCTTTCTGGGTGTGGTAAAGCGCGACGGCGGTTTCATCACAGGAGCTTTCAATGCCCAGAACCAGCAGAGATTGGCGTGAAGAGGTGGAGACGGCGGTGGTCATGGCGCTTTCCTGTTAGTCAAAGTGGCTGAATTTTAACAAAATAATCGTCTTTTATTGGAAGTTTTCGTGTAAAAGGGTTTGCAAAAGTGCACAGAGAAATTTATAATTCCTGGCTTTCCGCTACCTGTCTTTTAGCGAAGGCGTTTAAAAGGGCGGGTAGAAACAGAATTCCAAATTTTGAATAGGTAGAATTATGCCAAGCGTAAAAATCCGTGATACAGAACCATTTGACGTAGCATTGCGTCGTTTCAAACGTGCTTGTGAAAAAGCCGGTGTATTGACCGAGTCTCGCAAGCGTGAATTTTATGAGAAGCCAACCTGGGCTAAAAAGCGCATGAAAGCGGCTGCTGCCAAGCGTCTGGCTAAGCGTTTGTCTCGCGAAAACCGCCGTACTAACCGTCTTTACTAAGAGCGGAGTGATTCGTGTCTAGTGAGATGAAGGCGCAACTCACCGCGGCCATGAAGGACGCGATGAAAGCGAAAGAGAAAGAGCGTCTGACCGTTATTCGCTCTATGCTTGCGGCGGTTAAGCAAGTTGAAATCGATAATCAGACTGAATTGGACGATGCCGGCGTGTTGGCTGTTTTGGATAAAGCCATCAAGCAACGCCGTGACGCTCAAAAGCAATATATCGATGCCGATCGTCCGGATCTGGCCGAAATCGAAGCGTTTGAGATTACCGTCATTCAGGATTTTATGCCGCAAGCGCTGACAGAAGATGAGATTAATAGCTTGATTGAGCAGGCCATGGCCGAAACAGGCGCCAGCACCATGCAGGACATGGGTAAAGTGATGGCGCTGCTCAAGCCGCAGATGCAGGGCCGAGCCGATATGGGCGAGGTCAGTAAGCTGATCAAGGCGAAGTTGGGCTGATTCACCTGTCGCTAGACCATCGAGTCACGCAAAGCAAGAACCCGTCAATCACTGATTGACGGGTTTTTTGCGTTTTGGCGGCTGTGAATTTTCTGTGGATAAGGTGTGAATTTTGGTAAATCAAACCGGTAGTATCCCGCGTTCATTTATTGAAAATCTGCTGGCTCGTGCCGATCTGGTACAGGTCATTAATCAGCGTGTGCCTCTGAAAAAGGCCGGCGCCACCTACAAGGCGTGCTGCCCGTTTCACGACGAGAAAACTCCCTCCTTTAACGTCAATCCGCAAAAACAGTTTTATCACTGCTTCGGTTGTGGGGCGAGCGGTGACGCCATCAAATTTCTAATGGAGTATGACGGTCTTTCGTTTATCGAGGCAGTCGAATCCCTGGCGGCGCAATACGGCATGGAAGTGCCGCGCGAAAAACTCTCGCCCAAGCAGCAGGCACAGCAGCAAGCCAAACAGGAAAAGCAGCGTGACCTGTATGATGTTATGCATCTGGTCGCCAAGTTTTACCGCCATCAGTTACGCGATCATCCGCAATCCGAACAGGCCAAGACCTATCTTAAAAATCGCGGATTAAGCCCCGAAATCGCCAAAACCTATGTGATCGGGTTTGCCCCTGCCGGGTGGGATACCTTGGTGAAAGGATTGCAGGCCGATGCGCAGATGCAGCAGCAGTTGGTGGACACCGGTATGCTGGTGCGCAAAGACGACGGCAAATTGTACGATCGTTTCCGCCAGCGCATTATGTTCCCGATCCGTGATGGTCGCGGACGGGTTGTGGCATTTGGCGGGCGTGTGCTGGGTGACGAGCTACCAAAATACCTCAACTCGCCGGAAACCCCGATTTTTCACAAAAGCTATGCGCTTTACGGCTTGTATGAAATGCGCCAGACGCGCGAGAAGTTTGATCATATTCTGGTAGTGGAAGGTTATATGGATGTGGTGGCGCTGGCGCAGTTCGGGCTGCGCAATGCGGTGGCGACACTCGGTACCGCGACGACCATTGATCATCTGCATATGCTGTTCCGCCAGGTAAACGAAATCGTGTTCTGTTTTGACGGCGACAAGGCCGGCACCAAGGCGGCCTGGAAGGCGCTGGAGCTGGCGCTGCCGCTGATGGAGAAGGAGCGTTCGGTCAAATTCCTGTTTCTGCCGCAGGGCGAAGACCCGGATTCGATGGTGCGTAAAGAAGGTTTGCAGAACTTTCAGGCGCGGGTACGCGGTGCTTTGACGCTGTCGGATTTTCTGTTTCAGGGATTGCAGGGGCGTTTGAGTTTTCCGTTAAGTCGTATTGAAGGGCGTCAGCAGCTGGTTTCGTTGGCGCAAGCCTATATCCAACTGGCGCAGGGCTTGTATCAATATTTGCTGGTGGAGCGTCTTTCCGAGTTGGTGGGCTTGCCGGCCTGGCGGCTGGAAAAGCAAATGAATGTGCGTTCCGGTTTTGCCGGTTTTAAAAAAACGCCATCTAATGCCTCGCAAAAAACCGATGTAAAAATCAATAGAGTGGTAACGCTGCCGTTAAAGCTGGTACGTATCTTGTTAAAGCGACCCTATTGGGCGGAGTTTTTTCCGGAAAATTTTGCGCAAGACCTTTTAAAAAGCCAGCAGCGTGACTATCAAGTGCTGGGTGGTGTGATTGCCGCCTTGTCGCGTCAGGGGTTTTTGCATGAGGCGGCGGTGGAGTGGTTGCACCAAAAAGGGTTTGCGGCGGAGTTGCAGTTGATTCAGCAGTCTGAGCTGCCGGACGACGACGCCTTTTTGAAGGCGGAGTTTGATGTGGCGATTGTCGCTCTGGCGGCGGCATTGGATGAAGCAAAATTGGGTCAGGCGGGTTGGAATCTGACCGAAATGATCCGCTTGCAGGATTTGGCGGGCGAGAAGTAACGTTTTAGGCCGGCAATGGTGCGGCTAACACACTCATTTCAAACGGTTTTTGAATGTGAGTTAGTGATAATTTGTTAACAAATTTAGCGTAATTTTAGATATAATTACGGGTTCCGTTTTTTCCGTGACGTCAAAAGCGTTTAACGGTTCGAGTCATAAAGGTATCGAGGCAGACATGACAAAAGTTGAAAGAAAACAGCAGTTAATTGATTTGATCGATCGTGCTAAAGAGTTGGGTTACCTGACTTATGCCGACGTGAACGACGTGTTGCCGGACGATATCGAAGAAGACCAGCTGGGCCAGGTATTGACCATTCTGAAAGACTTCGGGATTCAACTGTTTGATACCGCGCCGGAAGATGACGAACTGCTGACCAAAGACGGCGAAGTGTTTGATGACGCTGCCGCCGAAGCGGCGATTGCCGCGCTGTCCGAAGTCGATTCCGAATTTGGCCGCACCACCGATCCGGTGCGCATGTACATGCGTGAAATGGGTTCGGTCGAACTGTTGACGCGACATGGTGAAATCGAGATCGCCAAACGTATTGAAAGCGGCATCCGTGAGATGTTGGATGCGTTGGCGATCTATCCGATTTTCAGCGAAGAGATTCTGAAAACCTTCAGCAAGATGGATGACGGTGAAGGCAAGCTGGCGGATGTGGTGCAAGGCTTTGTGCGCCCCGGTGATCTGGTGGATGTGCCGGTTGAGGAGCTGTCACCGGACAGCGACAATCAGGAAGTGAAAGACGATACGATTGACCCTGAAGAGTTGGCCGCTTTCTTGGAAATGTTGCAGTCACTGCATTCTGCAACCTTGGCTGCGTCCAAAGAGCACGGCTTTGAATCGCCGCAGGCGAATGCGGAACGCGCCAAGTTGGTGGAGCATCTGCAAACCATTAAAATCACACCGTTGTTCTCCAACGGTCTGATCAAACACATCAAAAACAAAATCACCGCTATCCGCGAGCAGGAGCGTGTCATTGTCGACAAGATCATGCGCGATATCAAAGTGCCGCGCGCGCTGTTTTTGGAGCAGTTTGTCGGCAAGGAAACCGATTACACCTTGATTGACCGCCTGATTGAGCTGTCAGCCAGCCACGCCGAGAAACTCGAAGAGGCGCGCGCCGACATCAAACGTGCACAGAAGCGTCTTTCGATGATTGCCAAGGCGGAGAAAATGCCGATCTCCCTGTATAAGTCGATTTACAAGGAGTTGAGCAAGGCCGAGAACCAGGCGCGTAATGCCAAGCGCGAGATGATCGAGGCTAACCTGCGTCTGGTTATCTCGATTGCCAAGAAGTACACCAACCGTGGCTTACAGTTCCTCGATCTGATTCAGGAAGGGAATATCGGCCTGATGAAAGCGGTGGACAAGTTTGAATATCGTCGCGGTTACAAGTTCTCAACTTATGCGACCTGGTGGATTCGTCAGGCCATTACCCGTTCAATCGCCGACCAGGCGCGCACGATCCGTATTCCGGTGCACATGATTGAAACCATCAACAAGTTGAACCGTATCCAGCGTCAATTGTTGCAGAAGATGGGGCGTGAGCCGACGCCGGAAGAGCTGGCGGCGGAGATGGAAATGCCGGAAGACAAGATTCGCAAGGTCATGAAAATCGCTAAAGAACCGATTTCGATGGAAACGCCGATTGGTGATGACGAAGACTCTTCACTGGGCGATTTTATCGAGGACTCGAATATCCTGTCTCC
>JACXUQ010000115.1 GCA_014763835.1 Thiotrichales bacterium | reverse complement strand
TCGTTGCGCATTTTGGCGGCATCCATCGATAATTGCAGCTGCTCACGCACCGCCTTCTGACCGATATACTCGTGGATCTGCGTCGGCCGCACCGATGGCTGGGCGTAAATGTCGTCGCTGGATTCCTGCGAACCAATAATGCGATCGGTTTCAATCATTTAGATTTTGACTCCCTGCAGAGCACGCTTAATCACCTCTTCCAACGACAACGACTCGTCAAAAACGCTCTGAACCATCTTTTCCGCCTGTGGCGCCTTATAACCCAACGCGACCAACGCATCACACGCCGACTGCTGCACGCTGTTGAAGGCGGATGCCGCCGCCGGGGGCGTAAACAGATCGCCGCTGCCGCTCGACTGATAACGGATCAAGCCGGCATCCACAACCGCTTTCAAACGGTCCCGCATCTCAATCAACAGACGTTCGGCGGTTTTCTTGCCCACGCCGGGAATGCGCGTCAGCGCGGTAATGTCGTCACGCTCCACCGCCGTGCAGAACTCGTTGACCGACATGGCCGACAAAATGCCCAACGCCATCTTGGCACCGACGCCATTGACCTTCAGCAGGGTTTTAAACAATACGCGCTCGGCTTCGGTGGCAAACCCGAACAACAGCATGGCATCTTCACGCACATGCATATGCGTCAAAATGGTCACCGGCTCATCGGTCTTTTCAAACTGATAGAAGGTCGACATGGGCGCTTCAACCTCATAACCCACCCCGTTTACGTCAATCACCAGCAGCGGCGGTTGTTTCTGTGCCAGTTTACCTCTTAAAAATCCGATCATGCTTTAGCAAGCGTCCTTCATTAAACTTAGAATTTAGTCCCGCGGGAGAGCGTTTCCGCATCCAGCCCCAGGGTCATGTAACGGTCGTGGCACAGAGCGCAGGCCAGTGCATCGGCCGCATCCTCCTGCGGCGCATCAGTGAGTTTCAACAGATTCTGCACCATATACTGCACCTGCGTCTTGCCGGCATGGCCTTTGCCCACCACCGTGCTTTTAATCTGCGTCGGCGTGTATTCCATAATCGGCACGCCCTTAATGGCCGCCGCGCACAAAATCACTCCGCGTGCCTGCCCCAATTTAATCGCCGAATTGGGGTTTTTATAGACAAACACCTTTTCGATCGCCATCACGCTCGGCTGGTACTGGTCGATGATCTGGCAGACCGACTCAAAAATGCTTTTAAGACGCTCCGCTCCGCTCAACTTCTCGACGCGAATCACCCCGCTGACCAGATAGTTGGGATGATAACGCCCCGATTCGATCACACCGAATCCGGTTTTGCGTGAACCCGGGTCAATTCCCAGTACACGTTTGACGTTTTTATAAGGCGTAATCAGAGCCAAAAGTACCTCAAAAAATCTCAACAGGCCGGGTCTGAATCGTTTTACAGACACTCGTTAGCGGCTTTTTCATAAAAAGAAACCGCGAAAACAACGCGGTCCTTCCAGCTATTTCGCAGCCTTTACCAAGCCCTGCTCTCGCGAAAAATCGAGCATACGCTGCACCGAGCGCAGCGCTTTGACCCGCACCGCTTCATCAATCAGAATCTCGCCGGTCTGCTTTTCCAGACAGTCGGCCAGATTCTTCAGATTGTTCATCGCCATCCACGGACAGTGCGCGCAACTCACACACTGATGTTCGCGATCGGCGGTCGGCGCCACAATCAGGCGTTTCTTCGGTGCCGCCTGCTGCATCTTGTAGAACAGACCGTAATCGGTGGCGACAATAAAGGTCTCATCCGGCAGGGTCTGCACCGCATTGAGCAACACTTTGGTGGAACCGACCACATCCGCCATCGCCACCACATCGGCCGGCGATTCGGGGTGCACCAGCACTTTGGCGTCGGGATGCTGCTTGATCAACTGTTCCAGCTCGTACGACTTGAACTCGTCATGCACAATGCAGTGCCCCTGCCAGCGAATCATCTCGATACCGGTCTGCTTCTGAATCCAATCGCCCAGATGACGGTCCGGCGCCCAGATGATTTTGTGCCCCTGCTCTTTCAGATAACTCACAATCTGCAAGGCATTACCGGACGTCACCACCCAGTCGGCAACCGCTTTAACCTCGGCGCTGGTATTGGCGTAGACCACCACGGTGTAATCGGGATGCTCGGCACAGAACTCGGCAAACTCCTTGGCCGGACAGCCCACATCCAGCGAACAGGTCGCCTCCAGATCGGGCATCAGCACGGTCTTTTCCGGGCTCATGATTTTAGCGGTTTCGCCCATAAAGCGCACGCCGCACACCACCAGTTCCTGCGCAGCGGAGTGCGCGCCAAAATTGGCCATTTCCAACGAGTCGGCGACAATGCCGCCGGTCTCTTCCGCCAGCGCCTGCAGATCGGCGTCCACATAATAGTGGGCAACCAGTTGTGCATTATGCTGTTTTAAAAGACGCTTGATTTTGGCTTTCAACGCCTCTTTTTCGGCATCGGTCAACGGCGGCAATATATGCGCGTTTTGGGCAAGCCTGTTAATTTTGGTTTCCAGGCCGACGGGAATTTCATACGATTGTTCGGACATAATTGGCCTCCCAATGTTTATAAACAAGGGGAAGCCACGCTCCCCCTTGGAATGAATTAGGCTTTCTCTTGACCGAACTTGCGGAAACGCAAGGCCAGTTCAGCCAACTGCTTGTCATCAACCAAGCCTGGCGCCTCGGTCAACAGACAGGCCGCAGACTGGGTTTTCGGGAAGGCGATAACGTCACGGATCGAGTCGATATTACCCAGAATCATCACCAGACGATCCAGACCGAACGCCATACCCGCATGCGGAGGACAGCCGTATTTCAGGGCGTTCAACAGGAAGCCGAACTTATCCTGCGCCTCTTCGTCGGAGATGCCCAACAGCTTGAAGATCGCCGCCTGCATATGGGTATCGTGGATACGCACCGAACCGCCACCCACTTCCAGACCGTTGATAACCAAGTCATAAGCACGCGACAGCATCTGTACCGGATCCTTATGGTTCAGAATCTCTTCGGTGGTCGCCTTTGGCTGCGTGAACGGATGGTGAACCGCCGCGACGCGTGCGGTTTTCTCGTCCTCTTCAAACATCGGGAAGTCAACTACCCACAACGGCTTGAAGCGGCCATTGAGCATGTTCAAGTCTTCACCGATCTTGACGCGCAATGCGCCCAGCGCTTCGTTGACCACCTTGGCTTTGTCGGCACCGAAGAAGACGATGTCGCCGTCTTTGGCGTCAACGCGTGCCATGATTTCCATGACCTGATCCGGGAAGAACTTGACGATCGGCGACTGCAATCCGTCGATACCGGCAGACAAATCATTGACCTTGATGTACGCCAACCCTTTCGCCCCGTAAATACCAACAAACTTGGTGTATTCGTCGATCTCTTTACGTGACATAGTGGCGCCGCCCGGTACTTTCAAGGCAGCCACGCGGCCTTTCGGGTCTTGCGCCGGGCCGGAGAAGACTTTGAAATCGATGTCCTGCAACAGATCGGCCACATCCACCAACTGCATGTCGATACGCAGGTCCGGACGGTCGATACCGTATTTCTGAATCGCTTCGGAGTATGGCATACGCTGGAATTTGTAATCAAATTCCACACCGATGGTCTCTTTGAAAATCGTCTTGACCAGGCCTTCCATCACGTCCATCACCGATTCCTCGTCCATAAACGAGGTTTCAATATCCAGCTGGGTGAATTCCGGCTGACGGTCGGCACGCAAATCCTCGTCACGGAAACAGCGGGTAATCTGATAATAACGGTCAAAACCGGACATCATCAGCAACTGTTTAAACAACTGCGGCGACTGCGGCAGCGCGAAGAATTTGTTGGCGTGGGTACGGCTCGGTACCAGATAGTCACGCGCGCCTTCAGGCGTGGACTTGGTCAGAATCGGCGTTTCCATATCCATAAAGCCGTTGTCGTCCAGGTAGCGACGCATGGTGCGCGTGACGTGATAACGCAGCTTCAGCGTCTTCTGCATCTCTTCGCGGCGCAGGTCGATATAACGGTATTTCAGGCGCGTCTCTTCACCGACGTTCTTCTCGTCCAACTGGAACGGAATCGGCTCGGCCATGCTCAACACATCCAGCTCGGTGGCAACGACTTCAATCTTACCCGTTACCATGTTTGGATTGATCGTCCCTTCGGTACGCGCCACCACTTTACCGGTGATTTTCAGTACACATTCCGCACGCAGACGCTCCGCCTTGGCAAAAACATCCGCCGTGTCCGGATTCACCACGATCTGCACCAGACCTTCACGGTCACGTAAATCAATGAAGATAACCCCACCGTGGTCACGGCGACGATGCACCCAACCGGCAACGGTGACTTGCTGATCGATCAAACTCTCGGTGACTTGTCCACAATAATGTGTACGCATACTGTTTTTACCTTTAATGTCTTTAATTTTTTAAACCTGTCATTCGTCGCTACCGCCCAGCAAAAGGACGATGCATTTAATTCTGTTTGTCGGCACCTGCCTCTGGTGCATTTGGCCCGCCGGAGCTGATCTCACCCTGAGACACCGGCTGAAGCGTAATGGTTTGCGGCGCACTGCCCGCTTTGGGCTTGTAGGGTGGCACCACCACCCCGCCGGAGATCACCATTTTCAGGGCGTCATCCACATTCAGTTCCAGCTCGATAATCTCGCTTTTGGACGCCATCAAAAAGAAGCCCGAAGTCGGGTTGGGCGTGGTCGGCACAAACAGGTTCACCACTTCGGTCAATCCGGTGCGCATCTGCGCCTCGCCTTTCTGGGTACTGGTCTGAAACGCCAACGTCCACAGCCCCACGCGCGGATACTGGATCAGGTACACCTTTTGAAAGGTCTGCTCGCCCGAACCGAATATCGCCTCGGCAATCTGTTTCACCGCCGTATAAATGGAACGCACCAACGGGATACCCGTCAAGAACCGCTCCCACAAACTCACGAGTTTGCTGCCGAGCAAATTGGCCACCAACATACCGGTCAGCACAATCACCGTAAAGGCTAAAAGCACACCCAACCCCGGAATGCTAAATCCAAACAACTGTTCGGGGCGATAAGCGGCGGGCACTAGCAACAGGGTTTTGTCGAAAAAATTCACCAAAAACATGATGACGGCAATGGTCACGCCCAATGGCAACCAGACCAACAATCCTGCAATCAGATAACGCTTAAGGATCGACATGACTAAAACTCCATGCTGTTTGAAGCCGTCTTCAAAGCTATATGAGCCAACTCTGATATAAATCGAGAGCTTTGCACGAGATGGTTGCACGAATAAAAATGGTTAAAAACCGTCTGATTTTTGTTGAAAAACTTGCTAATAGCCAGCTATTAGCTGCGTTTT